>VAYC01000022.1 GCA_005885025.1 Actinomycetota bacterium
TGAGCGGCAGGACCGCGGCCTCGGTTCCTCCGGCCAGCGCCACATCCGCGAACCCGTACTTGATCAGCCGGAACGCTTCTCCGACCGCGTGCGACCCGGCGGCGCAGGCGGTGGTGATGCACGCGTTGGGCCCGGTGAATCCGAAGGCCATAGCCACGTTACCGGCAGCGGCGTTCGGCATGAGCATCGGGACCATGAACGGGCTGACCCGGTCCGGACCCTTCTGCAGCAACACGAGGTGCTGCTGCAAGAGGCTGGACAGCCCTCCGATCCCGGTTGAGAACATGACGCCGGTTCGGGCCGGATCGACCGAAGGCTCGCCGGCGTCCTTCCAGGCGAGCTTGGACGCGGCGACGGCGAGGTGCACGCAGCGGTCCGTGCGCTTGACCTCCTTCGGAGTCAACCAGTCCTCGGGCCGGAAGTCCTTCATCTCACCGGCGATCTTCACCGGCATGTCCGTGGCGTCGAAGGACCGGATGAAGTCGATGCCGGAGCGCCCGGCCAGGAGCGCCGACCAGAACTCCTCGACGCCGGTCGCCACCGGCGTCACCGGGCCGAACCCGGTGACGACGACCCTCCTGGCGTGCTGGCTGGACCCGCGCTCAGCCATTCGCTACGCGCTGACCCCGAGCTTGGTGGCGACGAGCTGGACGGCCTGCCCCACCGTCTTCACGCCCTCCATCTCCTCCTCGGGGATGGTGACTCCGAACTCCTCTTCCAGGGCGAGGACGGCCTCGACGAGGTCCAGTGAGTCGGCGTCCAGGTCCTCCTGGAAGCGGGCCTCGGCCTTGACCTGGTCCTCAGGGACCGACAGGTTCTCGGCGAGGATCTTTCTGACCTTCCCTTGAAGCTCCGGCATGTCCATACGGGCCCTTTCTCTCGTCCGTCCGGTTTCGAACCCCCCAAGCCTGTCAGGCGCTCAGCCCGCCGTCCACCGAGACGACGGACCCGTTCACGTAGCTGGCTTCCGATCCACACAGGAATGCGATCACCGCGGCGACCTCCTCCGGCGTGCCGAAGCGGCCCGCGGGCGTCATCTCCACATATCGCTTCCGGATCTCTTCGCGCTGCACCTCGGTCATGCGTGTCTCTACGAACCCCGGGCAGACCGCGTTGACGGTGATCCCTCGGCCCCCGACCTCTCGAGCCAGCGACCGGGTCAGTCCCACCAGCCCGGTCTTGGACGCCGAGTAGGCTGCCTGGCCGGCGTTGCCGCGAAGGGCGGCCACCGAGGCAACGTTCACGATCCGTCCCCACCGCGCCTTCAACATGGCGGGGAGCGCCCGCCGGGAGCACAGGAACGCCCCCTTGAGGTTCGTGTCGATCGTGGCGTCCCAGTTCTCGGTGGTGTACTTCACGGCCAGGCCGTCCTTGGTGTAACCGGCGTTGTTGACCAGCACTCGGACCGGCCCCACATCCTTCTCCACGCGCCGAAAGGCTTCCTCGATGGACTCCTCGTCGCGAACGTCGACCGCCACAGGCAGCGCGATCCCTCCGTCGGCGCGGGCCTTGGCCACCGTCTCCTCCGCCCCTTCGGGGTCGGAGCGGTAGCCGACGCCAACCGTCACCCCGGCCCGAGCCAGGGCCAGGCAGGCGGCGCTCCCGATCCCTCGAGAGGCCCCGGTGACCAGGGCGATCGTCGCCTCAGGCACCGGCACTCCTCTCACCTCTCGCGGCGAGCACCGTGACAGCGTCGGGCGGAGACGCCGTCCAGCGGATCAGGCTGGACCCCCAGGCCATGCCCGCCCCGAATGCCGCCGTCAGGACGAGGTCGCCAGGCTCGAGCAAGCCTCGGCGCCACGCGCCGTCCAGGGCGATGGGGATCGAAGCGGCCGACGTGTTGCCCACTTTCTCGATGTCGATGAGCACCTTCTCCCGATCCAGTCCGAGGCGTTTTCCCAACGCCGTGAGGATGCGCGCGTTGGCTTGGTGCCCGATGACCAGCTTGAGGTCCTCTGCGCTGCGGCCAGCCTTCTCCAGGACCTCCGTGCACGCGGACGCCATGGCCGTGACGGCCATCTTGAACACCGCCTGCCCATCCGACATACGGAGGAAGTTCCGTCGCGCCTTGAGGGCTGCTTCGGTGACTGGCTCGCCGGTCCCCCCAGCCGGTTGGGTCAGGAGCTCGGCCGCGGTCCCGTCCAGCGCGAGCATGGAGGCGATCACGCCGGGCTCTTCCCCCGGCTCGAGCAGCGACGCGCCCGCGCCATCACCGAACAGGACGCAGGTGGTTCGATCGGTCATGTCCAGGACCCGCGACAGGACTTCTGCCCCGATCACCAGCACACGATCGGCCGCCCCCGCCCGGATCTGAGCATCGGCCACCGAAAGCCCGTACACCCACCCCGCGCACGCGGCGTTCAAATCGAACGCGGGGCAGGTCAATCCCAGGCGCGTCTGCACGAACGCGGCCGTCGAAGGGATGATGCGTTCCGGTGTGCAGGTGCATACGATCAACAGGTCCACGGACTGCGGAGCCACGCCGGCCCGGCGCAGGGCCTCTTCGCCGGCCGCGGCAGACAGTGAGGCCGTGGATTCGCCGGGCCCGGCGAACCGTCGCTCGCGGATCCCGGTTCGCTCGACGATCCACTGGTCGGAGGTCTCGACGATCGACTCGAAATAGGCATTGGGGACCACCCGCTGGGGCAGGGCCGAACCCACCGAGGAGATGCGGGCGAATCTGCCGGTCGTCACCGCGAACCTCCCTCCAGCCACACCAGCGGCTGTCCGGGTTGCACCGGTTCGCCGTCACGGACCAGCACGCCGCCCACGCGCGCCTCGAACGGACTGATCACCTCGATCGTCACCGACCCCTGCTCGACCACCGCCACCGCCTGTCCGGCCGCCACCCACTCGTCGCCCTCGTGGAAACGGGCCGGTGGAAGGTGCCGGAGACGTCCGGCGGCCGGCGAGACCACGAGGAAGAAGCCGAACCCGCCCGTCGACTCGCCCACCCCTTGGGGGCTGCTGTCGGACGAGAGGGGACGTGGCTGGCTCTGCACCCTCACCGTTTCTCCTCGGCCTACCGCACGGCCGCGGGCTGGCGGATCTCCTGGCCCACGGCTCGCGCCTCGTCCGGGGAACCGACGGTCCGCACCTCGGCTCCGGGGACCGCTCGACGGGCAAGCTTAGCAAGAACGTCTCCTGGGCCCGCTTCGATGAAGTGAGTGATCCCCATCTCGGCCATCGCCCGGAGGGAGGCGTCCCATTTCACCGTCGAGCTGAGGTGCCGCGACAGCAAGTCGCGGAGCACGAGTGGCTGAGTGGTCGGCTTGCCGCTGGCATTGGGGACGACAGGGAACCGGGGGGTGTGGAAATTGATCCTCGAGATGGCTTCCCGAACCGGCTGCACAGCGGAGTCCATGAGCGGGGAGTGAAAAGCACCGGCCACCTGGAGCCGCACGGCCTTGGCTCCTCTGGTCCGGGCCACTTCCTCGGCCCGTTCGATGGCCGCCACCGAGCCCGAGAGCACCGTCTGCTTGGGCCCGTTCTCGTTGGCCACCGCGAGCTTGTCGCCCCGGCCCGCCACCTCGCACACCTCCCACGCTTCCTGCACCGACATCCCGATCAGCGCGGTCATCGCTCCCGGATTCTGCTCGGCGGCCTCCTGCATGGCCTTGGCTCGCACGGCCAGGGCCTGCAGGCCGTGCTTGAGGTCCAATGCGCCCCCAGCGACGAGCGCGGCATATTCACCCAGCGAATGGCCGGCTGCCGCATGACAGGGAACTCCCTCCTCCCGGAGCACGGCATAAGTAGCCAGATCGCATGCGAAAATGGCCGGCTGGACGATGTCGGTTCGCTTCAATGCCTCGGGGTCGCGGCTGGCCTCAACCACGTCCCAGCCAAGCACTTTGGAGCACTTGTGCAGGACCCGCTTGGCACGCTTGTCGTCCAGCCAAGGATCGGCCATTCCCGGGTACTGAGAGCCCTGGCCGGGGAAGAGGAACGCTATCCGCATGCTCGACGTTGTATCAAGTCAGTGGGGAATAGCAAAATTGCGCTTGCGTGGGTTGCCATAGGGCAGGGTGGTCCGGTAGAAAGGGCCGATGCGTAAGGGCTGGTTGCAAGGCTTCCCAGCGAACCCCACCGCGAAAGCTGAAGGATTGACTGCTTTCCTGGGCCGCGACATGGCGGTTGACCTGGGCACCGCCAACACGCTGGTGTACGTCCGGGGGCGAGGGATCGTCCTGAACGAGCCAAGCGTGGTCGCCGTCAACACGACCACTTCGGCGATCCTCGCCGTAGGAGCCGAGGCCAAACGCATGATCGGGCGGACCCCTCCGCACATCAGGGTCGTCAGGCCACTCAGGGATGGGGTCATTGCGGACTTCGACATCACCGAGAAGATGCTTCGTTACTTCATCCAGAAAGTCCACCATCGCCGGCTCATGGCCAAACCCCGCATCGTCGTGTGCATCCCATCCGGGATCACCGGTGTCGAGCAGCGGGCGGTGGAGGAGGCAACCTACGCGGCCGGCGCACGGGCAGCGTTCGTCATCGAGGAGCCCATGGCGGCGGCCATCGGTGCAGGGCTACCCATCCACGAGCCCAGCGGCAACATGGTCGTGGACATTGGAGGGGGAACCACCGAGGTCGCTGTCATCTCACTCGGGGGCATCGTCACGGCGGCGAGCGTTCGCGTGGGCGGGGACGAGCTCGACGAGGCCATCATCCAATACGTCAAGAAGGAGTACTCGGTCGCGTTGGGCGAGCGGACCGCGGAGGCCATCAAGATCGCCGTCGGGTCGGCCTTCCCGACCGCGGACGAGATGATCGCGGAGATCAAGGGCCGCGACCTGATCACCGGACTTCCCAAGACCATCAACGTCACTTCAGAGGAGATCCGCAAGGCCCTGGAGGAGCCGGTCAATGCGATCATCGACGCTGTGAGGAACACCCTCGACCGGTGTCCGCCCGAGCTGGCGGCCGATGTCATGGAGCGCGGGATCGTCCTGACCGGTGGTGGGGCGCTCCTCAAGGGAATGGACGAGCGACTGAAGCATGAGACCGGAATGCCTATTCATGTTGCCGAGAACCCGCTGTCGTGCGTGGCCATCGGCTCGGGGAAGTGCCTGGAGGAGTTCGAAGTCCTGAAGCGGGTGCTGATCTCCTCGAACCGGGGCTAGGCTTTCGCCATGGCGCTGTACTCGCGCCCCCGGACCACCCGCCTGCTGGTGGTGAGCCTCATCATGCTGAGCCTGCTCACGATCACGGTGGACTATCGCGGCGGACAGACCGGGCCGTTGGAGACGATGGGGAAGGGCGCCCTCTCCGTGGTGGGGGCTTTGCAGGGGGCCGTGTCGCGTGTATCCCGGCCCATCGGGAACTTCTTCACCGGCCTCGCCCACGTGGGGTCGTTGCGGGCCGAGAACGACCGGCTGAAGCAGGAGCTCCGACAGGTCCAGGTCCATGCCAAAGAGGTCACCACGCTCACGCGCCAGGTGGCCGAGTTGGAGAAGCTCCTCAAGCTCGAGCATCAGCTGTCCCTGCGCCGAACCGTGACCGCGACAGTGATCGGTGCGAGCGTGAGCAACTTCGAGTGGACGGTCAACCTCGACAAGGGCTCCGCGGACGGCATCAAGGTAGACATGCCGGTCATCAGCGGAGACGGCCTCGTCGGACACGTCGTCACCGTGGCTCCGTACGTGAGCGTGGTTCAGTTGATCATCGATCCGGATTCCGCCGTCGCGGGCCGGCTGTCCAGCTCGGGGGAGACCGGGCTGGTGATCGGGCAACGCAACCATCCCTTGACGATGGACCTCGTCAATCCGGATGCGAACGTCGCCGCCAACGAGACGGTCGTGACGGCCGGATACCAGAGCGGCCTGTATCCACCCAGCATCGCCATCGGTTTCGTCTCCCACATCTACACGCGCCCCGGCAGCCTGACCAAGACCATCGAGCTGACGCCCGCCGTCGACTTTTCAGCTCTGGAAGTGGTGGCTGTCATCCTGCGGAGTTGACGTGCGGAGAGTGGTGTTATGGACCGTCGTCGTCCTGACTGCCCTGGTGCTCCAGTCCACGGTCTTCGCTCAGATCAGCCTGGGCGGCACGAAACCGGACCTGGTCTACCTGGTCACCATCGTGCTGGCCTTCCTGGAGGGCCCCTCCTCGGGAGCCGTGGCCGGATTCGCCGGCGGCATGGTGGAGGACTTCATGCTGAACCTGCCGAAGGGGATCACCGCGCTTACCCTCACGTTGGTCGGGTACACGGTAGGCACCATCCGGCAGTTCGTGGTCTCCCCGAGCCCACTCCTCCCGGTCGTTGTCGTGGGGACGGCCACGACCGCCGGCATCTTGTTCAATCAGATCGTGGCCTTCCTGCTCGGCCAGCTCCATGTGGGAGCGGGAGAAGTCGTTCGGGTCGCGCTGTTGACCGGGCTGTACAACGCCGTCCTCACGCCCATCCTGTTCCCGGTGATCCGCAGGGTCGCGGAAGCGTCCCGCGCGAAGAAGGTGTTCCGGTGGTGACACACCCGGTAGCTCGGGGGAAACGCCAATGACGGAGTCAAAGACGAGGACGCGGATGCGGGTTCTGGCGGCCCTCACCGCGTTCATGTTCGCGGCGCTGGTCACTCGGCTGTGGTTCCTCCAGGTCCTCGCCTCCGAGCAGTTCGCCAAGCTCGCAGACCAGAACCAGGTCCGGATCGTCCCGATCCAGCCCCTGCGAGGGCTGATCCTCGATCGCAACGGGAACATCCTGGTCGGCAATCGGGCCAGCACGATCGTCCTGGTGGACCGGCTGGGAATGAAGGGCCAGGACGAGCAGGTTCTCTTCCGGCTCTCCAATCTGCTCCACGTGCCCGTCCAGGACATCCTGGACCGGCTGAACAGCGTTAAGTATCTGCCCTACCAGCCCGTCCCAGTGGCTGAGGACGTTTCCAAGCAGGCGATCTTCTACATCGAGGAGCACAAGGAAGATCTCTTCCCCGGTGTGAGCTACGAGGTGGGGTCCGTTCGTGACTATCCGCAGGGAAACCTCGCGGCGCACATCCTGGGTTACGTCGGCGAGATCTCCGACAAGCAGCTCCAGTTGCCAGAGTTCAGACACTCCCGTCCCGGTGAGATCGTCGGCAAGGCCGGGGTGGAGGCGACCTACGAGCCCCAGCTTCACGGGACCGACGGGATCCGGGGGATCCAGGTCAACGCCCAGGGGCTGGTCCTGGACGAGGACTTCGGGAGCCGGCCCGCCAAGCCTGGCGACAACGTCGTGCTTTCGATCGACGACAAGGCGCAGCGTCTGGCCGAGAGCAGCCTGGCGGCCGGGATCCAGCTCGCCCGCCACACCGCCGACCGAACTTCGGGCAAGTACCTGGCCGCCACCGGAGGAGCGGTCATCGTGATGAACCCCAACAACGGACAGGTGCTGGCAATGGCATCGAACCCCTCCTACGACCCGCGGATCTTCCTGGGCGGGCTGAACTACCGCGAGGCTCTCCGACTGGACCTGTGCTACCCGGGGAGGCCCTGTCCCAAGAAGCCCAAACACAACAACCCGCTCCTGAACCGGGCCATCCAGGGCCTGTATCCGGCGGGGTCCACCTTCAAGCCGTTCGTGGCCACGGCGGCCCTCAAGGAACGCCTGGCCACGATGAAGGGCAAGTACAACTGCCCCAGCTATTACGTCGCCCCCGTGGACCCGACCCGCCACCACTTCAACAACTGGTCGCCGTACAACTACGGGTCGATGTCGCTCACCGAGGCCCTGGTCATCTCGTGCGACACGGTCTTCTACTCCTTCGGCTACAACTTCTGGCTGAAGTACCACCGGTCGGGCGACGCCAACGACGTTTTCCAGCGAGACCTGCGGCTCATGGGATTCGCCAGGAAGACGGGGATCGATCTTCCGAACGAGCAGACGGGCCTCATCCCCGACTACGCCTACGTGAAGCGCCTGTACGACTCCAATCCGAGGTTCTACGGGAGCTGCCAGAAGCAGCCGAACGGCAAGACGAGCTGCAAGTTCCCGGGCTGGCTGCCGGGAGACTCCATCGAGCTGGGCATCGGACAGGGCTACCTGCAGGTCACGCCCCTTCAGCTCGCCGCTGCTTACTCGGCCATCGCCAACGGTGGCACGATCTACGCGCCGCACCTCGGTTGGCGGATCGAGAATCCGGACGGCGACGTGATCCAGGAGATCGGTAAGCAAGCCACGGGGTCGCTCCCGATCACCCGCCGCGAGGTGCTGTTCCTCCGGAACGCACTGAAGGGGGTCACCCGGTTCGGGACGGCGAGCTCCGCTTTCACCGGCTTCCCGCTCGGCAGCATCCCGGTGGCGGGTAAGACCGGGACGGCGGACATCGCCGGCCAGCAGCCCTATTCGTGGTTCGCGGCGATGGCGCCCGCCGATCATCCGAAGTACGTGGTGGTGGGCCTGGTGGAGCAGGGCGGGCACGGCGCCACCACGGCGGCCCCCATCGTCCGGCGAGTGCTCGAGGGGCTGTTCGGGATCCCCGCCGGCGGGCCCCTTCGGGCCGGACCGAACGTCGATTGATGGAGGTGACCTGATGGCGCAGCTCGATCTGGCCACCTTTCCCGCTCGCGCGATCCACGAACGGACGGCCTTGCGCCGGATCGATCCCGTCCTCGGGGCGTCTGCCATCGCCCTGGCCCTGACAGGGCTGGCGATGATCTATTCGGCCACCAACAAGACGTTGACCACCCTGAACGAGAACCCCGGCTTCTACCTCAAGAAGCAGGCCGTGTACTTGGTGGTGGGCCTGGTGGCGATGGCCGCCGCGGCCATCGTGGATTACCGGGTGGCCAAGGTCTACGCGCCCTTCATCTACGTGGGTTGCGTGGGCCTTCTGTTGCTGGTGCAGACCCCGCTCGGCAGGGTGGCGAAGGGAGCGCAACGAGCCTTCCAGGTGGCGGGCTTCCAGCTCAGCCCGTCGCTCTTCACCCGGCTCGGCCTGATCGCGATGCTCGCCGCGTATCTCTCGGAGATCAAGGGAGAGCTCGACCTGAGGCACGTCATCCGAGCGACCTCCATCGCCGCCGTCCCAATGCTGCTGGTGTTCATCCAGCCCGACATCGGGACCACGATCATCCTGTCGGCGATCCTGGTCGCCCTGCTCGTGGCGTCCGGGGCGGGGGCCAAATACCTGGTGGTGCTGGCGGTGGTCGGCTCGCTGGCGATCTTCGGCGCCTTCCAGCTCCACATCATCAAGGACTATCAGGTCCAGCGGATCACCAGCTTCCTCGATCCGCAGTCGGACGTGCAGCGGGGGAACTACAACAAGCAGCAGGCGGAGATCGCGATCGGCTCGGGAGGTTTGATCGGCAAGGGGTACCTGCACGGCACCCAGACCAATCTGGACTACGTGCCCGAGCAGCACACCGACTTCATCTTCACAGTGGTCGGGGAGGAGCTGGGATTCCTCCGAGGGACGGTCCCGCTCCTGTTCCTCTTCGGCATCCTCCTGTGGCGGGCCTTTCGGATCGCCCTGTTATCGAAGGACCCCTTCGGGACCTTCGTGGCGGCGGGGGTGTTCGCCATGATCGCCATCCAGGTGTTCGTGAACGTGGGCATGACCATCGGCATCATGCCCATCACCGGGATCCCGCTCCCGTTCATCTCCTACGGGGGGAGCGCCCTGATCGCCGACTTCATCGGGATCGGCCTGCTCCAGGGCATCCACCTCCGCCGTTCCCTGTAGGGGCAGGTCAGGGGCCCTTCCGAGGATCCCCCCTCTCGGCCTGTATCCTGGTGGTGGATCGTCCCGCTCGGGACCGACCCAAGCCGCCGGCCATGGGGCCAGGGCGGCCGGTCTTCGGGCGTGGGACGTGGCCGCGTGGCAGGCAGCCCGCCCGTTCCTCCCTTGGGTGGATGGGCCCGGAGCGCCGCCCGCGCGAGGCCGCGAGGACTGGAAGGGGCTTTCCCGTGCGAACTGACGCGGGTTCTTCGAAAGGCACCTCTCACCCTGCGTGATCGCCTCGCGCTTGCCGCGTGGTCCTGAACGAAAGGACACGCGTGGAAAGCGAAACGAAGGAATTGATCGAACCCCCGGAGGGGGGAGTCCCGGAGGGTTCGGGCACCGCCGAGGCCACTCCGGCCCGGCGCCGTCGACGCCGGAGGCGGTCCCGCTCTTCTGGCAAGCGTGCAGCGGTCCGAGTGGGCGGCGACGAGTCGGCGACAGCCGAGGGATCGGCCGCACCGGCGCCAACGGAGCCATCCGAACAGCCCGCCGTCGAGGGAGTGCCCGGTCAGGCCACTCGCCCCAGGACCGGGACCCGCCGCCGGAGGTCCCGTGGTTCGGGCGCCAAGAGATCGCCGGGTACGACGCGGCAGGCAGAACAGGCCCAAACCTCGCCGCCCGCCGCTGACGCCGTACCCGCGGTAGCGGGAGAGACGGACGCGGTTACGGCGCCGAGGCGGCGCCGGCGCCGGCGCGGCGGCCGAGGCCGCTCCCGGTCCGGGTCGGCGCAATCCGCGACCCTGGACAAGGAAGCTGCGGCCGAGACCTCCACCACACCAGTGGCGGAGGCCGGGCCGAGCCTGGAGGCGATCCCGGCCGAAGAGCCGGCACGCCCAACGCGGTCTCGGCGGCGGACTACTCCTCGCCGGGAGCCCGCCGCCCCGGGAAGGGCCGTCCGGGCCGTGCAGGAGGAGGAAGCGACTCCGGTCGGCCGCGGGCGCCGCGCCCGAGGTCCCACCCGTCGTCGACGCGAACGCCTGCCGGAGGTCGTCCGCACCGCCGACAAGACCATGCTGATCACCGAGATCGGCGAGCGCGACCAGATCGCCGTCCTCGAGGACCGAACACTGGTCGAGCACTACATCACCCGATCCGGCGCCCATTCGATGGTGGGCAACATCTACCTGGGCAAGGTCCAGAACGTCCTGCCGGGGATGGAAGCGGCCTTCGTCGACGTGGGCGAGGTCTCCTACGACGAAGAGGTCGACGGAGAGACGCCCCGGATCGAGCACGTCTTGAAGGCCGGCCAGAACGTGTTGGTCCAGGTGACCAAGGACCCCATGGGCGGCAAGGGAGCTCGTTTGACGCAGGAGATCAGCCTCCCCGGACGGTATGTGGTGCTGGTCCCCAAGAACCCCGAAGTGTTCGGGATCAGCCGGAGGCTTCCGGACAACGAGCGCCGGCGCCTCAAGGACATCTTGAAGAAGGTGAAGCCCGCCGAGCACGGGCTGATCGTCCGGACGGCCGCGGACGGCGCGGACGCCGAGGACCTTCAGGCCGACCTGGAGCGTCTGGCGGTCGAGTGGGCGGCCATCGAGAAGAGCGCGAAGAGAGGCAAGGCGCCCCGCGTCCTGTACGAAGAGCCCGAACTCACCGTCCGGGTGGTTCGTGACCTGTTCACCGAAGGCGAGTTCAAGGAGATGGTGACGGACTCGCCGGCCATCTTCGAGCGCGTCACGTCGTACCTGCAAAGCGTGGCCCCGGACCTGCTGTCCAAGGTTCGGATGCACGACGGGAAGCTCCCGGTGCTGGAGACCTACCACGCCACCGAGCAGATCCACAAGGCGTTGGAGCGGAAGGTGTGGCTGCCCTCCGGCGGCTACGTGGTGATCGACCGGACCGAGGCCATGACCGTGATCGACGTCAACACGGGCAAGCACGTGGGGAAGGCGAACCTCGAGGAGACCGTGACGAAGACCAACGTCGAGGCCGCCGAGGAGATCGCCCGCCAGCTGCGGCTCCGGGACATCGGCGGGATCATCATCATCGATTTCATCGACATGCTCCTCGAACGCAACAAGGACAAGGTCGTCCAGACGCTGAAGAACGCCATGGCGGTGGACAAGACCCGCTCCCAGGTCTTCGACATCAGCCCGCTTGGCCTGCTCGAGGTCACTCGGAAGCGAGTGTCTGCCGGGCTGCTCGAGTCCTTCTCCGAGACGTGCCCGACCTGTGAGGGACGTGGGATCATCCTCACCCACAAGCTGTAGCCTCATCTAGATGCTCATCGACCGGAGGAAGCCATGTACGCGGTGATCAAGACCGGCGGCAAGCAACACCGGGTCCAGCCCGGAGACGTGATCGAGGTCGAGCTGATGCACGGCCAGCACGGCAACTCGATCACGTTCACCCCCCTGCTCGTGGTGGATGACGAGGGGAAGACGCACTTCGGGAAGGACCTCGGCAAGGCCCAGGTCAAGGCCAAGCTGCTGGGGGAGGACAAGGGCGAGAAGGTGAAGATCTTCAAGTACCGGGCCAAGACCGGCTACGCGAAGCGCATGGGGCATCGGCAGATGCACTCGCTGGTGGAGATCGAGGACGTGGTCTTCGGCAAGCGATCGGGCACGAAGAAGGCCGAGGACGCGGACGACGTCGAGGCGGCGCCCGTTGCCCAAGACCAAAGTGTGGGCGATGCTGCCTCTTCCAGCACCGGGGCCGAAGCCCCGGCTGAGGAAAGGAAGCCGCGCCCCAAGCCCGGGGCCGAAGGGGACGGCGCCGCGCGGAAGTCGACCCGTTCTTCAGCTGGCGCCAAGAGCCGCCGAAGCACCAAGGGTCGGGCCTGATCCCTCTGTTACGCTAGGTCACGAGATGGCACACAAGAAGGGTGGCGGGTCATCCCGCAACGGCCGTGACTCCAAGTCGAAGCGACTCGGGGTGAAGAGCTTCTCGGGGCAGACGGTCCCGGCGGGCTCGATCATCGTGCGCCAGCGCGGGACCAAGGTCCATCCGGGAACCGGCGTGGCCCGCGGCGGAGACGACACGCTGTTCGCCACGGCCAGCGGCCTCGTGAAGTTCCATTCGTCCGGCGGCCGTCGGTTCGTCTCGATCGTTCAGCACTAGCGGCCGCTCTCGCTTTTCTCAGCCCTCATTCGGTCCGCGTTCATCCCGTTGTGCGTCCCGTACGACCCGGACCCACTCCTCGACGTCACGGCGCTTCACCGCGTTTCCGGCTCGAAGCTTCCCGATGGCCCGCCGCCGGGCCAGGTAACGGCTGAAGAGCCGGATGCCCTCGGCGGGCGGCGAGAGCGAGGGCGGCTGGACGAAGTAGAAGCCGATGATCGACGGGCCGCCGGGAATGGCCACGCGCACCTCGAGGACCGGGCTGCCAGGGGCTCGTCCCACTCGTCGAACGTCGTCGAGCGGGATGACGGTCTCGGCGGAGCGCCCCCCGTCCGGGCGGAAGACCAGCGCGCGTTGCTCGAGCGACAGCACGCCCTTGACGCCGTCCAGTGTGGTTCGGGCGTGCACCATCCATACCGTGCTGGCTTCGGCCATCTCCATCGAGAGTAGCCCTCGCCGGCCGGAACCGGTGGTCTCCGTGCCATTGCCATAATCCAGTGGTGTTCGTCGATCAGGTCACCATCCACGTGAAGGCCGGCGAGGGGGGAGCAGGGAGCGCTTCCCTGCGCAGCGAGCCCTACACGCCGCGAGGGGGGCCGGACGGTGGTGACGGGGGCCGGGGCGGCGACGTGATCCTGCGCGTGGACCCGGCCATGTTCGACCTCTCCCCGTATGCGGACCGGCCGCACCACCGCGCGAAGGACGGGCGGCCGGGCGGCCGGAACAACCGAACCGGAGCAATGGGGGAAGACCTGGTCCTCCTCGTTCCCGACGGGACCGTGGTCAGGCAGGAGGGACGCGTGGTCGCCGACCTCGTGGGGGCGGGGACCAGCGTGGCGGTGGCCCGTGGTGGACGCGGAGGCCGGGGCAACGCGTCGTTGGCCTCGGCCCGAAACCGCGTGCCCCGGGTGGCCGAGCGTGGCGAGCCGGGGGAGGAGGCCCGACTGGACCTCGAGCTGCGTCTGGTCGCGGACGTCGGGCTCGTCGGGCTTCCGAACGCGGGGAAATCGACCTTGCTCGCACGCCTGACCGCGGCTCGACCGAAGATCGCCGACTACCCCTTCACCACGCTGGCCCCCAATCTCGGCGTGGCGGGGAACGAGGAGCGGTTCGTGGTGGCCGACGTGCCGGGCGTGATCGAAGGCGCGCATCGCGGAAAAGGACTGGGGTTGGCCTTCCTTCGCCATGTCTCCCGGTGCCGCGTGCTCGCGTATGTGCTCGATCTCTCCGCCGACCCGGTCCACGACTTGGCGACGGTTCGCGCCGAAGTCGAGGCTTTCGATCAGCGCCTCTCGGAGCGCCGCTCGATCGTGGTGGGCACGAAGGTCGACCTTGTTCCCAAGCCCCCGGCAGTGCCACCCGGGGTGGACCTCGCCGTCTCGGGCGTGACGGGAGAGGGGATCGAGGAGCTTGCCCAGCGGATCGCCCGGCTGGTGGCGCTGGCCCAGGCCGAGGAGCCGCCCCGCGAGCCGTACGTCGTCCTTCGCCCGGCCCGCGAGACCTTCGTTGTGAGCAGGGAGGGAGATCGGTTCCGCGTCGTGGGGCCTCGCGTGGAGCGCTGGGTGGCGGAAGCCGACCTCGACGACGCTCGTCAGGTGATCGACCTGCAACGGCGACTGGTCCGCGCGGGCGTGGAGCGCCGGCTCCAGGAAGCAGGGGCGAGACGGGGCGACGAGGTCTTGATCGGCGGGACCACGTTCGAGTTCATCCCGGAGGGGGAGGTTCGAACCTCAGGTGCGGGTGCTGACGGAAGCGACCATGATGATGGCGACGATGACGACCAAACGTGAGCTGCTCCGGGCCGAGGACGCCGGATGGTCCGAGCTGATCGAGCTCGTCGAGTCCCTGACGCCCGCGGAGATGGAACAGCCGGGCTACTTCCCTGAGGGCTGGTCGGTGAAAGACCTTCTGGCACACATCGCAAGCTGGCAGGCGGAGGCCGGCCAGATCCTCGAGCAGATCCGGATGGGGACCTACCGCGGGCGACCCGTCGACGTCGAGGCCATGAACAAACGGTTCTACGAAGCGAACAAGGATCTGCCGCTCTCGATCGTCAAGGCGGAGGCGTGGGCGGCGCGCAACCGGATGCTCGCGGAGTGGAGCGAGCTCCCGGAAGTGACCCCGGAGGCGGAGGAATGGTTCCGGGAATCGGGGCCTGAGCACTACGAGGAGCACCTCGGGCGGCTCCGCGAGTGGGTCGCCGAACTTCGCGCCGCGTAGCCCCAGGCTCCTTGGTTCCACGGTCGCGGCAGATCCGGCACCTACAATCCGGCTGGTGGGCCACCCCAAGCGCTTGGGGGTCATGGGCGGCACCTTCGACCCCATCCATCACGGCCACCTCGTCACCGCCGAGGCCGCCTTGTGGGCCTTCGGCCTGGACGAGGTGGTCTTCGTCCCCACGGGCCAGCCCTGGATGAAGGCGGATCGGGAGGTCACCCCGCCCGAGCACCGCTACCTGATGACCGTGATCGCCACGGCCAGCAACCCGAGGTTCTCGGTGTCCCGGCTCGAGGTCGAACGGAGGGGCCCCACCTATACGGTGGACACCCTTCAGGAGCTCCGCCGGCAGGCCGAGGATGAGGTGGAGCTGTTCTTCATCACGGGGGCCGACGCCATGCTCGAGATCTTCCATTGGAAGGATCCGGAGGAGGTCCTCTCGTTGGCTCATTTCATCGCGGCCACCCGGCCCGGTTATGACATCGCCAGGTTCGAAAAGGAGGCTCCCACCAGCCATCCGAAGGTGTCCGCCCTGGACGTGCCGGCCCTGGCCATCTCCTCCACCGACATCAGGAGGCGGGTCCAGGCCGGCCAGCCCATCCGGTACCTGGTGCCGGAGGGCGTGGAGACCTACATCCGGAAGTTCGAGCTGTACGGGGGCGGTCGATGAGGCGACGGTCGAAGTCCAAGTACCAGGGCTTCGAGTCGCCACCCGGGCAGAAGAAGACGGCCGGATGGTCCAGGAGCACGGGGGTCCAGGCACCGCCCGCGGGCTTCCAGGCTCCCCCTCCCGTCCCTCGGCCCGACCTCGCGGACCTCTGGACCCGGACCCCGGGCCCGACCGCGCACGACGAATTCGCAACCGGTGCCCCGGCCGCCCAAGATGAGCTGCCTCCTCTGGATGACTGGCCGCCGCCCGAGATCAAGGCCCGGTGGGCGGCACAGCGGGAGCGGCAGCGCCGCAATCGCGAGCTACGGCGCAAGAGCCTGCTCGGGCTCGTCGTGATCGCGGCGCTCGTGGCCGGGATCGTGGCCTTGACCAAGATCGGGGGGAAGGGGCATTCCCCCCCCGCGGCCTCACCTCCGCGGTCGGAGTTGCTGGCGTGGTCGGTGAACCTGGGGTTGCAACGGCTGGTGACGGTCGTGGCGGTCCCGGGTGACCGCCCTCCGGTGGCGGTGGCCATCCCGAATGCGACGCAGGTCGACATCCCGGGAGGTCCGACCACCATAGGAGCGGCCTCGTCCACCACGGGGCTGACGGTGGCCGCGGTGCAGTCGTCGTTGGGCCGGCGCGTGGACCACTACCTGATCACCGACGCCTCGACGGTCATGTCGCTCGTCAACCAAGTGGGTGGGGTCACGGTGCAGGCCGAGTCGTCGTTCGCCTTCCAGGGACAGGAGCTCGGGCCCGGACAGGTGAAGCTGACGGGCGGCGCCGTACTGGCCTACC
>VAYC01000335.1 GCA_005885025.1 Actinomycetota bacterium
ACGGTCGCGTCCTTCCAAGGGGACGGTCGGGTGGAAGCCGTGGTCACCGACAAGGGGACGCGGGTCGCTGGCGATTTCGTCGTGGTGGGCGTGGGGATCCAGCCGAACGTCGAGTGGCTCGACGGTGCCGGCGTCGAGCTCGACAATGGGGTCGTCGTCGACGAGTTCTGCCGCACCAACGTCGAGGGGATCTACGCTGCGGGAGATGTCGCCAACCACTGGCATCCGATCTTCGAACGGCGCATGCGTGTCGAGCACTGGGACAACGCGCTCAAGCAGGGAGCAGCCGCCGCCCGCAACATGATGGGGATCGAGACGGTCTTCGACGATCCGCACTGGTTCTGGTCCGATCAGTACCGGCACAACCTCCAGTACATGGGGTTCGCCGCGGAGTGGGACGAGTTGGTCCTCCGGGGCAGCCTCGAAGAACGCAAGTTCGTCGCCTTCTACCTTGCCGAGGGCGTGGTCAAGGCGGTGGCGGGGCTGGACCGGGGCAAGGACGTCCGCCGCTCGGCAGGACTCATTCGGGCGAAGCGTCCGTTCGACCCAGCCCTGCTGCGGGACGAAGATGTCGACCTGAAGAACCTGGCGTCGCAGGCCGTAGAAGGAGTGTGAGCAGATGAGGCTCGGGATGGTCGGGCTCGGCCGCATGGGCGGAAACATGACGATCCGGATGATCCGGTTCGGCCACCAGGTGGTGGCCTTCGACCCGAACCCCGAGGCGCGCGAGCGGGTGGGTGCGGTCGGGGCGGAACCGGCCGAGAGGCTCGAGGGCCTGGTGGCCAAGTTGGACTCCCCCCGCATCGTTTGGATCATGGTGCCCGCCGGCGAGGTGACCGAACAGACGCTGGATCACCTGATGGGACTCATGTCAGAGGGAGACATCATCATCGACGGTGGCAACTCCAACTGGAAGGAGTCGATCAGGCACGCCGAACGACTGAAAGAGAAGGGCATCACCTTCCTGGACTGCGGGACCTCGGGCGGGATCTGGGGTCTGGCCAACGGGTACTGCCTGATGGTCGGCGGGGACCGCGCTGCCTTCGACCGGACCGAACCGATCTTCAAGGCGCTGGCTCCCGAGGGTGGCTACGCTTACGTCGGGCGGTCCGGGGCCGGCCACTTCGTGAAGATGGTTCACAACGGGATCGAGTACGGGCTGCTCGCCGCCTACGGCGAGGGCTTCGAGATCCTCCAGGCCTCCGACTTCGAGGTGGACCTTCCCACCATCGCCGGCATCTGGCGCTACGGCAGCGTGGTGCGATCGTGGCTCTTGGAGCTCCTCGTGGCCGCCTACGAAAAGGACCCACGGCTGGCCACCGTGCGTGGGTACGTCGAGGACTCCGGCGAGGGCCGGTGGACGGTGCAGGCGGCCATCGACGAGAACGTTCCCGCGCCGATCACCGCGCTGGCGCTCTTCTCGCGGTTCGCCTCCCGGCAGGAGGAGTCCTACGCGGCGAAGGTCATCGCCGCGCTCCGCCAGGAGTTCGGCGGTCACGCGGTGAAGCTCGAAGAGGCGCATTGATGGCGATCAAGCCGGCCGAACCGCAGGCCGTCGTGATCTTCGGGGCCTCAGGCGACCTCACCAGACGCAAGCTGCTTCCGGCCTTCTATCACCTGTTCGTGGAGGGCCTCCTGCCCGAAGGGTTCGCCATCGTCGGCTACGCGCGAACGGAGCAGACCGACGACGAGTTCCAGGAACGGGCCCGGCAGGCCGTCCAAGAGTTCGGCAGGACCGACCCGGCAGGAGAGGAATGGGAGGAGTTCAAGAAGAGGCTGTCCTACGTCCCGGGGGAGTTCGACAGCGAGATGGCCATGGAACGCCTGCGGGAACATCTCGAGTCGACCGACAAGACGCTGGGGACGAATGGCGGCCGCTTCTACTACTGCGCCACACCGGCCGCCGCCTATCCGCTGATCGTGACCCGCCTGGCCGAGAGCGATTTGCACACCGGCGCGCGGATCGTCATCGAGAAGCCGTTCGGCCACGACCTGGAGAGCGCGAAGGAGCTCAATCGCGTCCTCCATGAGGTCTTCGACGAGTCGCAGATCTTCCGGATCGATCACTACCTCGGGAAGGAGACCGTCCAGAACATCATGGTGGTTCGGTTCGCCAACGGGATGTTCGAGCCGATCTGGAACCGCCGCTACATCGACAACGTGCAGGTCACGGTAGCCGAGGAGATCGGGATCGAGGGGCGGGGGGCCTTCTACGAGCAGACGGGGACGATCCGCGACATGGTTGCGACGCATCTCTTCCAGGTCCTCACGATCCTGGCCATGGAACCGCCGGTGTCCTTCGAGCCTGACCGGCTGAGGGACGAGAAGGTTCGGGTCCTGCGGGCCATGCTGCCGGTGGACCCACGCCGGGTCGTCCGGGGTCAGTACGCCGGGTACCGGGACGAGCCCGACGTGGCGAAGGATTCCCAGGTCGAGACCTTCGCTGCCATGCAGGTGTTCATCGACAGCTGGCGGTGGGCAGGCGTCCCCTTCAACATCCGGACGGGGAAGAAGCTCAAGCGCAAGGCGACCGAGGCCTCGCTCTCATTCCGGCACGTCCCCTACAACGTGTTCAAGGGAACCGACGCCACACCCCTGGGACGAGACGCGCTGATCTTCCGGATCCAGCCGAACGAAGGGATCTCGATCGCGCTCAACATCAAGAAGCCCGGCCTGGGCCTGGAGATGGACCGGTCTCAGCTCGACTTCGAGTACGAACGAGCCTTCCATACGCCCTTGCTCGAGGCCTACGAGTACCTCCTGCTCGAGGCGATGGAGGGCGATCATTCCCTTTTCACGCGGGAAGACGAGGTGGAGCGGGCCTGGGAGCTGCTGATGCCGGTGCTGGAGAACCCGCCTCCCGTGATCCAGTATGAGCCGGGCTCGTGGGG
>VAYC01000336.1:0-1960 GCA_005885025.1 Actinomycetota bacterium
GAATGTCTCCTGATCCTCCCGGTTTCCCAGCGCGCCCCGGACCACCTCGGCAGACACCCGATCGAGCAGTGGGATCAGCGCGTCCGCGAAGTCCGAGACGAGTGCGTCGCCCACGTAATGGAACGTCTGGGCCTCGACCCAATTCGAGGGCTCGGTGTGGGTGAAGAAGGCGTCGAAGTAAGGCTGGAACAGCTCGATGAGCGAATCGTCGCCGAGCTCGCGGAACCTCGCGTCGATCAGCTCGAAGTTCTTCCGCTCCCGGCTGGCCACGTGCTGTTGCTCCGTTCGCGACCGGCCGTCAGGGGCCAGGGCCACAGAGCGTTCGGACCGCTCGGCCCCGCATCGCTCGCCGTAGGCGAGCGCCGCCATGACCTCGGCCACCACCCGCGAGGCGAGCTTCCCCTGATCCCCCGCCGGCTCCGCCGGGCGGCTTCCCTGCACGGCCTCCACCGGATCGGATTGTAGAGGGTCCGCCGAGCGCATCGCCGCAGGTCAGGGGCTGTCAGAGGCGGGCCCTACCATCGAGCCATGAGTTCGGTGGTGGATCTCTCGGCGTGGAAGCGGCGGCGCACAGAGGGTGAAACGCAGACCGAGCCGGTTCCCGCCGGTGCCCGGCTGGCACTTCCTCCGGCCGGGCTCGACGACGCAGCGGTGGGTCGGCTGGAGGAGGCGGTAGGGCGGCTACACGAGCTGGTCTCCACGGCCTTGGACGGGCAGGGGCGGCTCGAGCCCAAGGTGGAGACCGAGCTCCTGGCCATCATGGGCGAGCTGACGGTCGGGTTGATCACGGAAGCCGCCGTCAGGGCCGAGCGCCTGGCGGCCCAGTTGGGCGGCGAATAGGCGCGGCGCCTCGTCCTTCTGGTCCAGAATCTGGCGTGACACCCTGGACATCGATGGAGGAGGTTCGATGAGTGCCCGGCCGGGATTCCCGCAACTCCTACAGGTTGTGCTGGACACGACCGATGCCCGCGCGCTCGCGGAGTTCTACCGTGAGCTCCTCGGCTATGAGTACCGTCCCGGGCACGAGCCCCCCGCCGCGGGCGAACCGGATCCCGCCGGGCAGGACTGGCTCATCCTGAAAGACCCGGATGGTCCAACCCGAGTGGCCTTCCAGCAGGTGGCCAAGCTGCGCGAGGCAACGTGGCCGGAGGGCCCGATCCCCCAGCAGCTACATCTGGACCTGATGGTGCCCACGGCCGAGGATCTCGAAGCCCAGCACGAGGCGGCCCTGTCGCTGGGAGCCAAAATGCTCCTGGATCGCTTCGACGATCCCGAGGAGCCACTTCGCGTCTACGCCGACCCCGCCGGACACCCCTTCTGCATCTTCGTCGGCTAGGGGAAGGCCAACGTGCCCCGGCGCTGGGCGGACAACTTTCGGAAGTAGAGCCAGCCGACCACCGCGGCGACCACGGCCGAGGCAGCCAGGGCGGCCACGCCGGGCGACGGCGCCCGAACGGGCAATCGCTGACGCAGCCTCACGGGCCGGCGGAAGTCGCGGATCTGCCAGCCTCGCTTCTCGGCTTCCCTGCGCAGGTCCCGGTCCGGGTTGACCGCCACCGGATGGCCGACGGCCTCGAGCATCGGCAGGTCGGTCACGGAGTCCGAGTAGGCGTAGGACCGTGAGAGGTCGATGCCCTCGCGTTCGGCGATCTCACGGATGGCCGAACCCTTGTTCTCCCCGTAGCAGTAAAACTCGAGGTCGCCGGTGTACTTGCCGTCCTCGATCCTGGCCCGGGTGGCGATGACCCGGACGTCGCCAACCCGTTCGGCCAGCGGCTGGACCACCTCCTCGGCCGAGGAGGACACGAGGAACACGGTCCGGCCCAGGGCCCGGTGCAGCTCGATGAGGTCCAGGGCCTCGAGGTAGATGTAGGGGTCGAGGTCGGCCAGGGCGTCGCGGATGATCCCGGCCACCTGCTGCTGTTCCCAGCCCCGGGTGAGCGCCAGCATCCCCTCCTTG
>VAYC01000336.1:2003-4854 GCA_005885025.1 Actinomycetota bacterium
AGCGCGAGACCAGCCCGGCCCGGTACATGGGCCGGGTCAGGGCCAGCGAGCTCGACTTCGAGATGACGGTCTTGTCCAGATCGAAGAAGGCAGCTTCCACCGCCCACCCATCGTACCGTCCGTCCCCCCCTCCCTCGCTCAGCTTCGACAGCCAGGGTCCCGGGATGGGACCATGGCGCGGTTCGCCCCGATCTCGAGGAGGACCCGTTCCATGGACGTGTGCCTGATGATCGAGGGCCAAGAGGACGTGACCTGGGACCAGTGGGTGTCGCTGGCCCTGGCCTGCGAGGAGCACGGGTTCGACAGCCTGTTCCGCTCCGACCACTACCTCTCCTTCGGCCATCCCGCCGACTACGGGGCGCTGGACGCCTGGGCCACGCTGGCCGCCCTCGCCACGAAGACGGAGCGGATCCGACTGGGGACGATGGTCTCCCCGGTGACCTTCCGGCACCCCTCCGTGCTGGCCAAGTCCGTGGTCACGGTCGATTACGCCTCGGGTGGCCGGGTGGAGCTCGGCATGGGGACCGGCTGGCACGAGGGCGAGCATCGCGCCTACGGCTTCCCGTTCCCGCCCATGAAGGAGCGCATGGACCTGCTT
This sequence comes from Actinomycetota bacterium, assembly GCA_005885025.1. Classification (GTDB taxonomy): domain Bacteria; phylum Actinomycetota; class UBA4738; order UBA4738; family UBA4738; genus AC-52. The sequence continues at coordinate 2,602 of VAYC01000336.1, forward strand.
GCGGAGCAGGTCGAGATCGTCCACCGCCTGTGGGACCGGGACAAGGACGCGGTGACGTTCGAGGGCCGGCACTTCCGCTTGGAGTCCGCGCCCGGGCTCCCCAAGCCCCTCCAGGACCCCCACCCGCCGCTGATCCTGGGCGGCGACGCCGGGCCTCGCTCGCTCCGGCTGGCCGCCCTATGGGCGGACGAGTACGACACCACCTTCACCAGCGCCGAGGAATGCCGGGACAAGCGGGACCGGCTCTCGGCGGCGTGCGAGGCCATCGACCGCGACCCCGGGACCGTCCGCTTCTCGCTGATGACCACGACGATCGTCGGCGCCGACGAGAAGGAGCTGCACGGGCGGGTCCGGCGGCTCCTCGACATGCGGAACGATTCGTCGGACCCTGCCGCCTGGATCGAGAAGGTCGGGCAGGAACGGATCGTGGGGACGGTGGACCAGGTGCTGGAACGGCTCGCCCGGTATGCCGACGCTGGCCTCGATCGCGTCATGATGCAGCACCTCCTTCACGACGACCTCGAGGCGCTCGCGCTCATCGGTCAGGAGGTCATCCCGGAGGCGTCCAAGCTCTAGTCGGCGCCGAGGTCAGTCAACGATGGCGGGGTCGAACTGGTTCACCGCGGCGAGCAGGGCCGCCCGCCACACCGGGTCCAGCCGCTCTTGGAGGGCTCGGAACTCGGGCGTGTCGTGGCCCGTGTCCTCGACGACCTTCCCGAACGTGTCCCCGTGAAGGGTGATCGCGGCCTCGGCCAGCCTCCGCGCCTCGATCGAGTACCCCAGACGGGGCAGGAACGTCAGTTGATCGTCCGACTTGCCCTCCAGCATTCGGCGGGCCCGTCGATGCGGGAAGAGCCCCAACTCCTTCCTGACCGCGTCCGCGGGATCGAGTTCCGCACGGAGCAGCCGCAGCGTCCGATCCAACGGCGGCTGGGATGGGTCAGCGGTCACGTCGGCGAGTCGGGCCCGCCAAACCGCTCGCCGGAAACCGGCCTCGTGCCCCTGATAACTCCAGATCGACGGCGCTTCGCGGGGTCGCGCCTCCAGAGCCTCTCCCGAGACCGGCCATCGGTGCGGCAGCAGCCAGAGCCGCTGCACCCTCTGGCGAGCGAGATGTCCGTACCAATCCTCGACCGAGCTGGCCACGGTCTTGCCGGAGGCGTCGACGAACCGGTCTTCCCCCCAGGTCCGGTCATCCAGCCGAGGCGGAAGGGGGCCGACATCCCCCGCCAGCCGGGCGTTTCCCCAGGCAATCATCTCCGCCATCGGCCAGAGGAAGTCGAAACGGATCACGTCCTCACGGTACAAGGGGCAAGGCGCCGGGATGGGCGGCTCGCGGCGAGCCGGCGCCCGGACGGTCATGATGGAGGTCTCCAAGAGAGGGGGGAACGATCGTGAGGATCGTGCTGACAGGCGGTCGAGTGTTCGACGGCACTGGCGCGCCGCTCACGGAGGCCGACGTGCTGATCGAGGACGGCCGGATCGCCGCCGTCGGACCGGGGCTGGACGGGGACGTCGGCGTCGACTGCCGGGGGAAGAGCCTCCTGCCCGGGCTCTTCGACACCCACGTGCATCTCGCCATGCGATACGAAGACTTCGACGAGGTGGCGACGATGCACCGGCCGTTCTCCTACGGCTTCTTCCGCATCGCGGACAACCTTCGCATGACCCTGGCCCTGGGCATCACCACGGTCCGGGACGCCTCCGGGGCGGATCTCGGGTTGAAGCTGGCCATCGAGGACGGATGGCTCACCGGCCCCCGCATGCAGATCTCGGTGAACATGGTGGGTCTGACCGGCGGGCACAGCGACGCGTGGCTGCCCAGCGGGGCCGTGTCATCGTGGGGGATCACCTATCCAGGCATGCCGAGCGGGGTCTGCGACGGCCTCGGGGGCGTGCAGGCGAAGGTTCGGGAGATGATCCGGGCCGGGGCCGACGTGATCAAGATCGCCTCGAGCGGCGGTTTCCTCTCTCCCTTCGACGATCCCACCCACCCGCACTTCTCGCAGGAGGAGATCGAGCAGATCGTCCGCACGGCGGCCGACTTCGGACGATCCGTCATGTCGCACGCCCATGGGGCCGAGGGGATCAAGCGGGCCGTGCGGGCCGGGGTCCGCTCGATCGAGCACGGGACGTTCCTGGACGACGAGGGGATCGAGTTGATGCTCGACCGTGGAACGTGGCTCGTCCCCACGCTCACCGCCGGCGACACGACTGATGCCCTGGCCGCCGATCCCAAGGTGCCGGAGCCGG
>VAYC01000008.1:0-10597 GCA_005885025.1 Actinomycetota bacterium
CTCGGTCATGCAACGCGGATCGCTCAGCCGCCGAGCATGGGTCACCTCACTGCTGGCGCTCCTGGTGGCATGCACCTCCCCCGCGACGGGGTTCCGCGGCTCGTCTCCGGCGCAGCCGAATCCGACCCTCTCGGCCGGCGGAGGCGCCCAGTTCCTGTCCGGGCCCTGCCCGGTCACGCAGCCTGTTCCCCCGACAGAGGTTCCCAAGGGCGTCGTCGACGCGGTCGAGCCCGGCCAGCAAGGCCCGCTCGGCCAGCACGATTTCGACTACTGGTACGGCAACGATGCTCTCTGGGTCGAGCTGCCGCCGGGAAGCGAAGTCGTCAAGTCGTCCAGCGAAGAGTTGAGCGAGAAGTTCCCCTGGGTGCGCCTCATCGCCGGGCAGTTGAGCATCGAAGGGCAGCGGCTCGACGGTCCCGCGCCCCCAGTGTTGGGGCGCGCGTCCACGGGCTATGGGCGGATCGGGTTCCAGGCGAGCGGCATCTACTTCCCAATGGCCGGCTGCTGGGAAATCATGGGGAGGATCGCCGGCCAAGAGCTTCGATTCGTCGTGGAGGCGCGCCGCCAGTCCGCCTAGTGCGAGAATCTCGGCGTGACGGATCCTGAAGCCATCGAGGTCGAGGCGGCGCTGGACCTTCGCGTGGACCCTGTGGCCGAGGCCGAAGGGTATCGGCACATGCTGCTCGGCGTTCTGGGTGACCGGGACCCAGCCCACACTCAGGCGGACCTGGCGGACCAGCTCGAAGAGGTGGTGAAAGAAGCCGGCCCACGCCTTCGCACGCGGCCGATACCCGGCGAGTGGTCCGTGATGGAGGTCCTTGCGCACATCCTCGACGCGGAGATCGTCCTCGCCGGTCGGTATCGGTGGATCCTGGCCCAGGACGAGCCTCCCCTCATCGGCTACGACCAGGATCTGTGGGTCGAGCGACTCCACGACCCGGGCGAGGACCCCGCGGAGATGCTGGCAATGCTCCGGGTCCTCAAGCGCTCGCATCTCGCGCTGTGGGCGCGGACCTCGCCGAGCGACAGAGCCAGGGTGGGCATCCACTCCGAGCGAGGACCTGAGAGCTTCGATCTCTCCTTCCGCCTGATGTCGGGGCACGGCCTCTTCCATCTCGGCCAGATGCGCCGCACGCTCGCCCAAGTGGCGAGATCCCCCCTGTCCGACTGAGCCCACCATGCGAACGGCGCCCAGCCTGTACCTGGTCCTTCGCCCGGAAGACCACGTGGTCCTCGGCGAGTCCGACTTCGGCATGCCCGGGCTCACGGCGATCGAGGCGATCGGGCCGTTCGTCGGCATCCAGGCCTCTGGCCCGCTCATCACAGTGCACGACTCGGTGATCCAGGCGGGCCTGGGCATCGGGCATCACCCGCACCGGTACAACGAGCGGCTCTTCTACATCGAGGAGGGGCAGCTCGACCACGACGACGCCCTGAACCGCATCACCGGACACATGGACACCGGAGACGTCGGGCAGTTCACCGAGGGCATCCGCGGCATGATCCACTCCGAGTGGAACCACGGAGACGTCGACACCCGCGCCTACATCCTGGTCTATACGACGGATCCCATCCCCGAGCGGACCGCGTTCAACGCCCTGCGGGACGCCGACGCACCCCGCTCTGAAGAGGGCGCCGGCGTCCGAACGAAGGAGCTCGTCGGGCCCCGTTCGGCATTGAAGGTGAACGGCGACATCCGGCTGTTCACCGAGTCCCAACTGGAGACCGGCGGCGCCCTGACCCTGGAGCTCGGTCCCGGCGAGGGTGGGCTGGTCAGCGTCAGGGACGGACGGGTTCGTATCGAAAGCGAGCGCGAGGACCTGGTCCCGGGCGCCACGCTGCTGGCCCCGCCCGCCGACGAGCCTCGCATCCTCCGGCTGCGTGCCGCAGAGCCCACGCGGCTCATCCGCGTGGTCCACGGCCCCGGCCAAGGCTTCGTCCGCGGCGAACCCCTCCCCCGGCGCGCGGAGCGCTGATGCAGAGGGCGCCCGCGGCCGCCGCGAAGCGGAACCTCCTCACGCTCGCGCTGAAGACCGTCCTGGTCGGAGGCGCGTACTACCTGGCCGCGCGCCTTGGCCTGCGGGTCGCGCTCATCGAGAGGAACGTCACCCCGCTCTGGCCGCCCACCGGCATCGCGGTGGTGGCGTTCCTGCTCCTCGGCCGCGGCGTGTGGCCTGGCGTGTCGCTCGCTGCCTTCCTCGTGAACCTGCCGATCACCCCGCACCCGCTGGCGGCAGCGGCCACCGCGGCGGGGAACACGCTGGCTCCCTTCGCGGCAGCCGAGCTGCTTCGGGCGGCGGACTTCCGGAAGGAGATCGATCGCTTGCGCGACGCGGCAGCCATCGTGGCGGCCGCCCTGTTGGGCATGCTGATCAGCGCGACGATCGGCACGTGGACCCTCCAGCTCTCCGACGTCATCTCCGCCGACCGCTTCGCCTCCGCGTGGGCCGTGTGGTGGACGGGCGACGCGATGGGGGTCCTGGTGGTGGCTCCCTTCCTCCTGAGCCTCTTCCTGTTCCGCCGAAAGCACGGTGTGGCCTGGGGCCGGGTTGCCGAGGCGGTCGTTTTGTTCGCCGCGCTCGCGGTGGTGTCCGTCGTGGTCCTGCGAAGCCACCACAGCCTCCTGTTCCTGATCCTGCCGCTCATGGGCTGGGCGGCGTGGCGGTTCCAACAGCGGGGGGCAGCGCCGGCGGCGCTGTTGGTGGCCAGCATCGCCACGTGGGCAGCCGATCACGGGTGGGGCCCGTTCGCACAGGGCACGCTGTTCGGGAAGATGCTGACCCTCCAAGCCTTCAACGCGACCGTCGCCTTCACGTCGTTCGTGTTCGCCGCCCTCGTCGCCGAGCGCGCGCGAGCCCGCGAGGCGCTGCTGCGCTCTGCGCACCAGCTGGAAGAGCGGGTCCGGCAGCGAACCGGGCAGCTGCGCCAGCGAGAGCGCCAGCTGGCCGAGGCCCAGCAGGTCGCCCGCTTCGGTAGCTGGGAATGGGTGATCCAGGAGAACCGAGTGTCCTGGTCGGATGAGATGTACCGGATCTACGGGCACCGGCCGCAGGCCTTTCCCGTGACCTTCGAGAAAGCCATCGAGCAAGTGGTGCCGGAGGACGTGGAGCGGATCCAGCGCAACGTGACGGCGGCGCTGGCGAGCGGGAGGGATCAGACACTGCCCTCCAACGAGTACCGCATCATCCGGCCGGACGGCGCAGAGTCCGTGCTCCTCGGAAAGGCCCGGCTCATCGTCGCCCAGGACGGCCGACCGCTCCGGATGGTGGGAACCGTGCAGGACGTCACCGAGGAGAAGCAGGCCGAACGCGAGCACCGGATCGCCGAGACGCTCCAACGAAGCTTGCTCCCGGAGCACCTTCCCGAGATCCCCGGGGTGGGGCTGGCCGCCCGCTACGTCCCGGCCACCAAGGACGTGGAGGTCGGGGGCGACTGGTACGACGTGATCCTGCTGCCGAACGGCACCTTGGGCGTGGCCATCGGCGACGTGGCCGGGCACGGGCTGCGAGCGGCTTCGACCATGGGGCAGCTCCGGATGGCGCTCCGCGCCTACGCCATCGAGGAGGTGTCGCCGGCTACCGTGATCGAGCGGCTGGCGCGCCTTTCCCGCGTCCTCGGCGTGGCCGAGATGGCCACCCTCGTGTATCTCGTATTCGACCCGGATTCCTGCGCCGTGACCTTCTCCAACGCGGGGCATCCTCCGCCGCTCTTCATCCCACGAGACGGCGAACCCTCTTATCTGGAGGAGGGCCTCACCCCTCCCGTGGGTGCATCCGTCATCGAAGCGGCAGAAGGCACCGTCCCCCTCCCCCCTGGTTCCACGCTCTTGCTCTTCACCGACGGGCTCATCGAGCGACGTGGCACATCCCTCCGGGACGGCATGGCCAGGCTGCAACGCGAGGCGCGATCGGCCGGCCCCGACCTGGAAGGGTTCTGCGACTCTCTCCTGTCGTCGTTCGTGGAGCACGAAGTGGCCGACGACGTCGCCATCCTCGCGTTCCGGCCGCTTCCCCTGGCCGGCCGGGCGCTGCACTTCCGCGTCCCAGCCGAGCCTCGGTCCCTGGCCCCGCTTCGCCACTCGCTGCGGCGATGGCTTCGGGAGATCGGGGCGGGCCCAGAAGAAGGCTACGAGATCCTGGTGGCGTGCGGCGAAGCCTGCGCCAACGCCATCCAGCACCCGTACGGGGCGAGGTCTGGATCCATCGACGTCGACCTCGACGTGCAAGGGGGCGCCGTCGACATCACGGTTCGGGACGGCGGGAACTGGCGATCTCGGTCGCCGGCCGGCGGCGGGCACGGACTGCAGCTCATGCGGGGGATGATGGATTCGGTCGACGTGCAAACCGGGCCGGAGGGAACCGTCGTTCGGATGCGCCGGCGTATCGGGATCGAGGTCGCGGGTGAGCGAGCTCGCACGCGTTGAGGCCGAGCACCGGGGCGAGCTGTGCCTCGTCCACATCCGGGGCGAGGTCGACATATCGAATGCTCGTGACCTTTCCGCCGCCGTCGAGGCAGCCATCCCGAACGGCCATCCGCGGATCGCCATCGACCTCACCGAGACCACGTATCTCGACAGCGCCGGAGTGCAGCTGCTGTTCGTCCTGGCCGACCGGCTGCGGGTTCGCCGTCACGAGTTGCGCCTGATCGTGCCGCAGGATTCGCCGATCCGAGCAGTGCTCGAGCTCACCAGCCTTCCCAAGCTCGTCCCAATGGAAGCTCGCCTCGACGAGGGAAACTGACGGGACATGGCAGAAGGCTTCCCGACCGAGGAGATGGAGGTGACCCACCTTCTGGTGGTGAGCGACCTCGGCCGTTCACTCCCGTTCTACCGAGACGTGCTCGGGGCCGAGCTGTTCCGTGAGTACGGCGGCACCTCGGCGGTCTTGCGTCTGCTCGGAAACTGGCTCCTGGTGGTCACCGGGGGCGGTCCCACCGACGACAAGCCGACCGTGACGTTCGCCCCTCCGCCCGACCCCGACACGGTGAGCACCGAGATGATCCTCCGGGTCCCGGACTGCCGGTCCGCCTACGAACTGCTCCGCTCGCGCGGGGCCGACTTCCTGACCCCTCCCGTCGACCGCGGCGGGGAGATCCGCGCTTTCTTCCGCGACCCCGACGGCCATCTCTTCGAGATCAGCGAGGTCGCAGGCTAGGCGGCAACACCCGCTGTTACCATGTCCCGCGCCCGTCACCTCTCTCATCCGGGGAGCCCGTGGAGCTGTTCACGCCGAATCACACGCATGACTGAGGCACCGGTCCTCGCGCCTCTCCTTCAGCCATTTTCAGGGCTTGCCCTGCAGGTTCGGCGGGCGACCGGCGCCGTTGTGGCTCGGCCCCTGGAGCTGTCGGCGATCCGGCAGGAGCTGGCCGTGGCTCTGGGCGGAAAACTGAGCGGGGTGACCGTCGAGGGCGAGCCCGGCATCGGCAAGACGCGGCTGCTGCTGGCCGCCTCGGAGCTCGCCACGGCGGGGGGGTTCACCACGATCGTCGTGACGGCGGACGAGGAGATCCATGGCCCGTTCCTGCTCGCCCGGTCCATCGTCGGCGCATTAGAGGCTGCCGGTGTGGCTGGGACGGGGACCCCCGCGGCCGAAGCGACCGCCCGAAGCCTGGACGCGCTGTGGGGCCGTGAGGAGCCTGGCTTTGCGAGCCTCCCCCCGGACCAGAAACTCCTCCGGACGCTCGATCTCACCGCGATCGCGCTTCGCACGCTCGCTGCCGGGCGGCCGGTGGCGCTGCTGATCGACGACCTCCAGTGGGCCGACGACGACAGCTTGCGCCTGCTCCGCTACATCGTCCGGGCCGACGCCGCCAGCCCCCTCTTCCTCATGGCGGCTATCCGCCCCGAGGAGTTCGCCGTCGTCACTGAAGCGGTGAACCTGATCGCGGACATGGAGCGCCTCGGCATGGTCCGCCGGCTGAAGCTCAGCCGTTTCAGCCAGGTCGAAACCGCCCAGTTCCTCCGGCATGTGCTCGGGGGCAAGATCGACCCGGCCGGCGCGGCGGCCATGCACGCCCAGGCCGAAGGCGTCCCGTTCATCGTGGAGGAGCTCGCCCACGCCTACCGCGACACCGCGATGATCCAAGAGATCGACGGCGCATGGACGCTGGCGAAGAACGCCGAGCGCCTTGTCCCGTCCGCGGTCCGAACCCTCATCTCGCGCCGATCGGCCCACGTGCCCGAGGCGACGAAGGTGGCGCTGGGCGAGGCCGCCGTCTTGGGGAGGCACTTCAGCTTGAAGGACCTGCAGGCTCTCCGCGTCCAGCTGGGGGAGGGCGAGCCCACGCTCGACGCGCTGGAGGAGTCCATGTCGCCCGCGGTGCGAACCGGCCTCCTCGTGCAACACGCGGAGGAGTCCCCCGCCGACTACAGCTTCTCCCACGATCAGGTCCGGGAGTTCGCCGCGGCCGGGCTCACTCCGGCTCGCCGGAGGGCCATTCACGGTGCGATCGTGCAGCTGCTCATGCTAGGCGAGCCGGCCCCGGGGAGCCTCCCGCTGCTGGCCCACCACGCCAAGGCGGCCGGGGATGCCGCGGTCTGCATCCGCTTCTCGATCCAGGCCACCCGCAACGCACTGGCGGCCAGCGCTCCCGAGGAGGTCCTCCGAGTCGTGGAGCTCGCCCTGCCCACCGCCTCCACCCCGCAGGACCGGCTCGCGCTGCTCCAAGCGCGTGACGACGCCCTCGACATGCTTCGTCGCCCCAGCGACCGGCTGGAAGGACTGGCTGAAATCGCCGCGCTGGCCGAGGCACTGGGCGACGCACACCTCGAGATGGAGGTTCAGCTCCGTCGCGCGGCCGCCCTCCGCCTCTCGGAGGATTGGGATCAGGCCGCCGAGCTGGCTCGTGGGATCCGCCGGCGAGCTCGTGAGGAAGGCGATCGTCGAATCGAGCTCGCGGCCTGTCTCGAGCTCGGCCAGGCCCTCGTCCACGTGCCGCTGGGAGAGGCCTTCTCCATCTCGACGCATGATGTCGACCTCGACGCGGCGGACGAAGCGTACCGGCGGGCCGAGGACCTGGCGGAGGAACTGGAGGACCAGACGAGCCTGGCGGGAGCCATACGCGAGCTCGGCGTCATCGCCCTGGCCAGGGGCAGGGAGTGGTTCGTCGAGCGAGTGATGGCCGGCGAGCACATCCCGTTCATCGCGGCGATCGCGGGCGGAGCGCCGCTCCAGGACGTCCTCGCGTCCACTCCGATCGCCCCCGTCATGAAGGAGGCGCGTGACCGCTTCGAGCGGGCGATGGAGCTGTACGAGCGAGCCGGGGACCGCCGAGGCGCCATGTCCTCGATCATCGCCCTGGCGTACGTGAGCTGGGCGCCCGACATCCACTTCGGCTCGGGCGCCGGCCGGCACATCGAGGAGATCCGCCGCCTGGCCTCGCGGATGGACACCATGACGAAGGAGAGCGAACGGGCGCTCGCGGAGGCTCAGATGCTCTACGGAGCCCACGTCTTCTCCCGGGCAAAGGTCGTTCCAGATCTGGCGGTCTCCCGGGGCGAGGAGGCGTACCGGCAGGCCCGTGTGATCGGGGATCGCGCCCTGGAGTTCCTCGCGGCCGGAGGAACGGCAATGGCGCACCTCGACCTGGATGATGTGGACGCAGCGAAGGGATGGCTGGAGCGGGCAGCGTCGGCGGCGGCTGAGGCTCCCACGCCGTTTCGGGCCCGCATGCTGGAGATGTGGCGCGGGCTGTGGAGAGCGGCGACGGGTGACGCGGCGGGGATGCGCGCGCACCTGGAGCGCGCGGTGCAGTTCGCCGCCGATCAGGGCCTGACGGCCGCCCGGTGCGAGGCGCTGGCGCTGCTCGCGCTGAAGGCTGCGTGGCATGGGGCCGAGGCGGACGACGAGGAGCTGCTCAAGGTGGCCGAGGAGGCGGCGAACGAGGCGAAGGCCATCGTGGAGCTTCTTCCGGGTCACCCACCGTGGAGAGCGCAGGCCGATGCCGCGCTGGCCCGGGTCGCTTTGGCCCGGGGTGCCGGCAAGGAGGCGGTGCAAGCGGCGATGTCGTCCCTCGCCCACCTCCAGTCGGCCCTCCAGGAGGACCTCCACGTCGAGATCCTGCTCCCGGTCGCCGAGGTCGTGATGGCCGCGGGGAGCCCGGAGGAAAAGCAGCTGGTCCAGTTCTTCCTCCAGCTGATGCTGGCGATGACCGCGCAGCGCACCCTCGACGACCGGGTCCGGGTGCGATGGTTCCGCAGCCCGGTGGGGCGCCGGCTGGTCGAGCTGGCGGGGTCGCTGGAGAAGATGTCGATGCGGCCAGGCGAGAGCGACGGCGGTCCTCGCGTGGACCAGGCGGACACCGAGCTCCTCAAGCTGCTGACGGAAGGCCTGACGAATGGCGAGATGGCGAAGAGGCTCGGGGAAGAAGAGCCGGCGGTGGCGCGACGGCTGGCTGAGATGTTCGCCCGGCTCGGAACGCCCTCGCGGTCCGAGGCAACGGCCTTCGCCTTCCGCGAGCAGGTGGTGTAGCCGGTGGGTGCGGCATGCTGAGGGCTCGCGTGGACCGCCACAAGTGTGTCGGTGCGGGAAACTGCATCACGATCGCTCCCACGGGGTTCGATTGGGTCGAGGGTGACTTCTCCAAGGCCGAAGTGCTCGACGCGACGACGATCGAAGAGGAGCAGCTGCGAGAAGCCGCGCTTTCGTGCCCGACGCAGGCGATCGTGGTCGAGGAGATCGACGAACTCTTGCCGTGGCAGCTTCGGGGGAAGACGACCCCGCGCCGCGTTCAGAAGACCTTCATGTTCACCGACATCGTGAAGTCGACGAACCTGTTGGAGGCGCTCGGGGACGAGGCATGGCAGGCCGTCCTCCGCTGGCACGACGAGTCTCTCCGGTCACAGTTCGGGGCCTACCACGGTGAGGAGGTGGCGACCACCGGCGATGGATTCTTCGTCGCGTTCGAATCCCCGGACGAGGCGCTCGCCTGCGCGGTGGCCATCCAGCGCAAGCTGGCCGATCACCGCACGACGGCGGGATTCGCACCTCCGGTGCGGATCGGCGTGCACGCGTCAGGGGCGACCCAGGTTGGCCGGAACTTCAGCGGCAAGGGCGTGCACGAGGCATCCCGAATCGCCGGGCTGGCCGTCGGTGGCGAGATCCTGGCCAGCCGCGAGACGGCCTCCGGTGGAAGGTTCCCGGCGTCCGAGCCCCGCACCGTCGACATCAGAGGGATGACCGAACCGATGCAGGTCGTCTCCGTCGACTGGCGGTAGCTGGTCCGCCGGGTTTCCCTGTATAAGAGGCTCGTGGCGAAGACGACCAACGCGGACCGGATCACGCATCTTCGAGCGATCCCTCTGTTCGCGGGCCTGTCCGAGCAATCCCTGGGTCGGATCGCCGACGCCATGACCGAGTTCGAGGCATCACCCGGCCAAGTGCTCATCCAGCAGGATCAACCGGGGTCAGGCCTCCTGGTCGTCGAGGAGGGCACGGTCGTCGTGGAGCGGCCGCGCAGCTCCACCATCGAGGTCGGACCGGGATCCTTCCTGGGGGAGCTGGCCCTCCTCACCCCCGAGGGCACGCACACGGCGAGAGTCCGGGCCAAGACCTCCGCCGTCCTGCTCGCCATCGGCCGCCCCGACTTCGCCCGCCTGATCGACGAGGAGCCGAAGATCGCCGTAGCCATGCTGTCGGGGTTGGCGGCTCGGTTGGCAGGGACCATGCGGGAGGCCTGAACGAACTGCGGCCTCATCGCTAGTTCGACGGCCGCTCCGGTGCCCGGTAGGATGCGCCCTTCTCAGCCCAGACCGGCGGCCGCAGGCCGCCTTCGACCTCGAAGGAGCCGCCCGTGACGCAACGCCTCGCTCGGATCGTCCTGTTGATCACGCTGTCGACCACGGTCCTGGCCACCTCGGCGGGATCCGCCTCGTCGGCCGATTCGATGAGCAAGGTCTCTCCGAGTGTTCTGCGGGCGACCGCAGGTGGAGACACCACCAGCTTCCTGGCCATCCTTGCGTCCCGGGCCGACCTGAGCGGCGCGGCCACACTCAGCGGCAAGCTGGCCAAGGATCGGTTCGTCTTCGAAACGCTTCGCGCGCACGCGGCGCGAACCCAGGCGCCGATCCTGGCGCTGCTCGACAGCATGGGCGCCTCGTACCGCTCCCATTGGCTGGTGAACCTGCTCCGGGTCACTGGTGGCCGAGACGTGGTGGAGGCGCTCGCCGGGCGGCAGGACATCGCGCGCATCGTCCCCAACCCCTGGATGAAGTCGATCATCCTCCCGGACAAGCCCGCCCGGTTGGCCCCGAAATCCCCGAACACGATCGAGTGGAACATCTCCCGGGTTCGGGCCCCGCGTGCGTGGCGACGCGGCTTCACCGGCCAGGGGATCGTGCTGGGCAACATCGACACCGGCCAACAGTGGGACCACCCCGCCCTCAAGCCGCATTACCGCGGGTGGAACGGATCGACCGCGAACCACAACTACAACTGGTACGACGCCACCGACCCGACGAACAGGGCACCGATCGACCCCTACGGCCACGGAACCCACACCGCCGGGATCATGGTCGGCGACGACGGCGGGACGAACCAGATCGGGGTGGCCCCAGGGGCGCAGTGGATGAGCTGTCGCTCCATGGACTCGAACGGCT
>VAYC01000008.1:10635-12793 GCA_005885025.1 Actinomycetota bacterium
AACGGCCAGAACCCCGATCCCAGCAAGGCCCCCGTGGCCATCAGCAATTCCTGGTATTGCTCCATCTCCCTCGAGGGCTGCACCCAAGGGGTCCTGTTCCAGAGCGTCCAGAACGTCCGAGCCGCCGGGATCGTCCCCGTGTTCGCGGCCGGAAACGCGGGTCCCCTGTGCCGGACGATCGGCAACGACGGACCGCCGGCGCAGTACGACCAGTCCTACTCGGTCGGGGCCACCACCATCAGCAACGGCCTGGCGTCCTTCAGCAGCCGCGGCCCCGTCAAGGTGCAGGGGCAGCGGCTGGTCAAGCCCGACATCGCGGCCCCCGGTGAAGGCGTGCGCTCGTCCTACCCGCCCAACACCTATGCCGTGCTCTCCGGCACCAGCATGGCCGCGCCCCACATCGCCGGGGCCATCGCCATCCTGTACTCGGCCAAACCGGAACTGATCGGGAACGTTGATGGGACCGAGGCCGCCCTCAACACGACGGCCCACCACGTCAACTCCTCCGAGTGCAACAGCAACGGGACGTACCCGAACAACCTGTACGGCTATGGCCTCGTCGACGCGGACGCGGCCAGCCGGTAGGACGAACGAGGGGCCGGGCGCGGCCCGGCCCCTCGTCTCTGCGTGGGCTACCGGTCGCTACGCCTGGTAGCTGTACAACCCGAACGTCGTCCCCTGGGGGTCCACCAAGACCGCGATGTGCGTGTGCTCGTCGACCTGCATGGGCTGCATGACGCCGCCGAGGGATTCGGCCCGCTCCAGGTACTTCTGGACGTCGTCCACCGACGCGTACATCACGACGTGGGGCTGTCCGTCGGCCGAACTCCCGATTCCCGCGCGGCTGCCCGCGCCACCCGTATCCACGCCCGCGTGCACGAAGCCCTGGCCCTCGGGAGCGTCGCCGCCTTCGACCTTCCAACCGAACAGCTTCCGGTAGAAGTCCCAAGCCTTCTTGGGCTCGGCGACCGACAGCTCAGCCCAGTCCACTGCCGGGTTGCTGCCCTCGGACACCTTGACTTCGCCGTTCCCCTTTACAAGACCAATCAGGTTCCCGAAGGGGTCGGTGAACTGGGCGAAGGTAACCATGTCGGGGATCTCGGTGACCGGGACCACGGTCTTCGCTCCGAGCTTCTCGGCCTGATCCAGCAGCTTCTGGATGTCCGGGTTCTCCACGAAGAAGACCGAATGCGGGGGCTGGCCTTCGCGGGTCTGGCCGATGCCTCCGTTCATCCCGGCGCCACTGTGGGTGTCGATCAGGATGTAGTTCCCCGGGACCGTTTCCGTGTGCCAGCCGAAGACCTCCGAATAGAACTTGGCCGTCTGCTCGGGCTCGGGCCCGTTGACCTCGAACCAGGTGATGGGGTTGCCCATTGCGCCTCCTTCTCGGTCAAGTGTTTTTCGGACGCGGCCGCGCCCGACTCCTACCTTACCGACGTTTGTCCGGAGCCGCTCTCGACAGAGAGCGCGAGGTTTTCCGAGTGAGGGGGCTGAGCTACGGGCTGGTGCCGGAGCAGGTCTGGAGCATCGCGGCCATGTCAGCGGTCAGCGAGCGCCCCTCGCCGCCGGAGGCGATCTCGGTGGCGTCGGCGAAGACGGCCACCGCCCGGGCCTTGATGATCGGGTTCACCGACGACGCCGCCTCGTTGTAGACCTGGCCGAGCCGGGAGCGCAGGTCCGCCGCGCGCAGGCCCCCCGCCGCTCTGGCCTGGATCACGTCCCGCAGGTCCCGGCAGGCCTGGAGCGCCGGGGGATCCAGGGTGGCCACGTTGCTGGTCGCCTGGCTGGCCGAGCACGCCGCCACCAGCAGGGCCGCGGCCACAGCCACGGCACACAGCAGTCCTCTCATACCAGGAGGTGTCGACCTCGCCCCCCGCCCGGTTGAGGAGATCCGGTTTTGGCGCTCTTGCGAGCCCAATCGGCGCGGAGTAGACCACTTCAGAGGGGGAAACATGGCCACCCTCTGTGCTCATGCCTCGCATCCCCGCACCGGACCCCCAAATCCCGCGTTCGTACTCTCGTCGATCCGTTGTTCGTCATCGCCGTGTCCGGCCGGCCGGGAGGGAGGTGACGGCAGGCCGGCCAGACGGACCCCAAGAGAAGCAGGAGGTGATTGAAGTGGCAGTCGAAGGCATCGACGCCCGTCAGATCGAAGCCT
>VAYC01000324.1:0-2922 GCA_005885025.1 Actinomycetota bacterium
GGTAAAGCGAAGCTGAGCTGTTTCGCGGAATCCCAATTGCTGCCAGAGAAGTGAAAAGCATCGGAACCGGGCGTCCAGCCAGTCCATTGCCTCACCGAGGCCGACCGTTCCAGGAAGGTCCGACTTGACCCCGGTGAGTCCGATTGAACCTAGGGCGCCGTCTCGGTCGATCCGGAAGGCCGTCTTCTTGGCGTCGGAACGGGCGAGCAATCCGCGCGCCCAAACTTTGGGAATTTCCTCCATCAGGAGCTGGCACTGGGTTTCCTTCAGGTAGTCTCGACCGTCGGGTCGAAGGGGAAGATACTCACGTCGACCGCCGTGGATCGGGAGCGCAGCCACCGTATAGCAGACAACCTTCCCCCACTCAGGTGGTGGCGCCATTGGTAGCCGACTCGTTTGCCACCGATCCTCAAGATCGCCACGGGAGCGCTCAGCAAGCGCGTAGGCGTCGCGGACCTCGCCCTCGCTCATAGGATCGACTCTCGAGCCATGGCGGCGATAGAAGCGCTGTTCCTCGTAACCGTGAACCATGTACGGTCCAAGGGCGGAGGGCGCGACGTCGGC
Organism: Actinomycetota bacterium; assembly: GCA_005885025.1. Taxonomy (GTDB): domain Bacteria; phylum Actinomycetota; class UBA4738; order UBA4738; family UBA4738; genus AC-52. Next base: position 565 of record VAYC01000324.1, read on the forward strand.
GGCCAGGACGTAACCACGGCCCAGGTCTATCCGGATGGGTTCCCAGAGCAGGGGTGGGCTTACACCGGATCGCACAACGTCTTCGAGAATCCCCATAGCTCTGGCGTCAAGGATGGGAGAAAGTAGGCCAGGCAACTCACGGTCCGTTGGATCCTGGGTGACTCCGTAGAGAACGACGCCGCCTCCGCCGTTGCCCATCCCAGAAAGGTCCTTGAGGGCCTCCACGCGAGCGTTGCGCCACTTGAGCGATAGCTCTTTGTACTCCAGGCTTTGCCCCTCAGGAATTCGAGCCTCAAGCAGGGCTTGTAGCTCCGCCTCGTTTCTCGGTGGGATCGCCACGGCCCGGAGTGTACCGTCGAGCTTGCACCCGTAAAGCTCTAGGCACCCTCCAAAATCCAGCTCGGCCCCGCCATCGCTCCGCTCGGCATCCTGAACCATTCCAGGTGCCAGCGCCGGCCGCAACGGCGGTGCCACTCCGCTGGCTCCATTCGGTATGAGCTCGGCGGCGGTGTGCAGACGTGTGGATCGAAGAAGATCGGGGTCATCGGCTCGGAGCATAGAACACCGATCGGACCACGCCCCTGACCTCAGCGGCAGGCCCTATGGGCATCGCGCCCCGGTGCCTACCAGGATAAGAATGCTCGCGCCACGTCTCCGGGAGGGGGAACCAAATGGTGCGGAAGCTGGCCTTCCTACTCGTCGTCCTGGCAATGCTCGAAGTGGTCGGGGCAGCACTGGCGCAGCCGCTTGACCCACTAGCGACGGACATCCAGGGCTCCATCGCGCTCCGGAATCCCAACCCCCCGACCTCCAACAAGGAGTGCAGCGGCGGACACTGGAACGAGCTGAGTAACGAGCTGTATGAGGGGCCGACCGCCGCGAACCATCCCCGTTTCGATGGGGCGACACTGCGAATTCGGCTCTATATCGCCGGGGGTGCAGGGTCAGGTGTAGCCCTCGGGTCTGTCAAGGTCTTCGACGAGTTGGGGTTGATCGCGAAAGGGCGATTGACAGCCGCAACCAACGGCCTCGTTCCGCCGGGAACCTCAGCAGAGACAGGAGGCCTTATGGATCTTGCTCTCTACGCGAACGGGCAGCCGACTGGGGAGCGGGCCATTCTGCAGGTGCACATGACGGTGAATGCAGACTCGATCGCTGGGGACTTGAATGGAGGAGGCATCGGCAAGAGTGTCGTGTGGAACGGGGAGAAGTGCCCGTAACTGACGAGGCCTGACGGCCTCGTTCGGCCCGGGCCTGTTCGCTAGTCTGTTGTCCTGGCACGGTGCTTCGGACACCTAAGCGTCTCGTACAGCCACATCGGATCTTCGCCCTGGAGCATCTCGCCCGCGAACAGCCACTCGCACGGCTCGCAGAAGCGGTCTCCCGGGTGAGCGGGGGAATCGGCGGGCGCGTGAGCGGACCGAGGCAGCAGGGGCAGGGCATTTCGACACAAATCGTAATATCTGGGCCGGTGGAGTTGGAACCCAACAGCGCTCATCGATCAGGGATAAGGGCGGCGGCGACTAAGCGGACCGTCATCCTTGCGGCCGTCCTACTCGGCGCTGCTGCCATTGGGACCACCCTCATCCTGAAGTCCGGCCGGGTAGACCCGCGAGAAGTCGCTTGCGTCGAGCGTGGCGGCAGTTGGGCCCAGAAGACGCAGTCGTGTTTTGGCGGCTCGACTGCAGATCAGCTTGCCATTGCCTGCGTCAGCTCGGGCGGTAACTGGGTTGCCCTTCCACCTCCAGGGTCATGCCAGCGGTCGCAGTCGGCAACTGCCCGACCGCTGTCTCAGGCTGAGACCGCCAAGGCTGCACTCGAAGCAGCGGGCTACCCAGAGTTCACAACCGTTGCAGACACCGCAATAACGAACATTGGAGTCGGGGCGTGCGTCACCGCGGCCTCGTTGGCGCGGGACCCCCTCAACCCGACGCCCTACCTTGAAGCCCTGGGGAAGACGACTGCGAGAGCATTGAACGCGGCGAAGTTCGGCTCGCGCATGTACAGCGGGGTGGATGGGATGGCCATCGTTGCGGTCCTCCTCTACGTGTACTGTCCGAACACGCCTTAAGGGACTGGGGGATTTTCAGCCTCGCTCAAGAAGAGCCCGGTCCCCGCTGCTCATTGACTTCTTCAAGAAGCGCATGAGCCTTCGGGTCTCTGATTCCCTCTGATTCAGCTATCGCCACGCCGCCTACCTCTCCCCTCGCACCTCAGGGGGAAGCGGGCCCCAGCCGGGATTCGGCCGGGCCCGGGGCTTGAGGAGCCAGAGATCCCGGTAGTTCCACTTCAGCATCCACAGAGCCATCAGGAGATCGTCCGTACGGCCATGCGGGTACTGGGTGGCCTCCGCCTTAA
>VAYC01000324.1:2985-3507 GCA_005885025.1 Actinomycetota bacterium
GGATCAGGGACTCGTGTTCCCTCAGGAGAATGGGGAACCACTCAACCCGGAGTACGTCTCCAAGAAGTTCCTGAAGCTCGCCACAGGAGCAGGACTGCCGAGGACTCGAGTTCACGATTTTGAGGCACGGCTGGGCGTCGTTGGCTCTTGCCGCTGGCGTGCATCCCAAAGTGGTTCAGGAGCGCCTAGGTCATTCCTCGATCATGTTGACTCTGAGCGTCTATTCCCACACCCTGCCAGCGATGGAAACGGCCGCAGCCGAGCAGGTCGCGTCGCTCATATTGGGAAGCTAGAACCGGGGCTACCTCCAGTTTCTTTGTCGCTCTGGGGAGGGTTTCTTAGTTCCGCCCAACCGCTGTGAGCAGCCCCGATTCGCGAAAATAGATGCGGGACAGCCTTTTTCAGAGGTTTGCATCTTGGTCCCCTATTCCAGGACGATACGAGCGACGAGAGGGCCAGAGGGCAGATACCCAGGGAACAGGCCCCCTCTGCCCCGAGGCCCTCTCGCCTGGCAAGTAGTTT
>VAYC01000324.1:3707-5602 GCA_005885025.1 Actinomycetota bacterium
AAATCCCCCCTCTCGCACCGCTTCTGATCCCGCGTCTACAGAAAGCGGCCTGCTCGACAGGGCAGGGACACCGGACGAGCCGGCGACGTTGGATGCCCCGTCGAGGCCGGTGCTACGTCGAGATCTTCCCCAGGTAGATGTCGGTGTTGCCAAAGGTCACCGGGCATTGCTGGATCACGTTCGGCTTCGGCCCCTCTCCCAACGCGTACGCGTCGATCGCATCGCAGGTCGAGCCGTTCCGGGCATCGGTCCATACCGCGTAGACGTGCGAGGAGTCGGCCGCGGCAGAGATGTAGTCTCCGATGAACTGCGGCCTGAGCTGATTGAATGCAGAGGCGTCCGGGTCCGAGGACTCTGAGCTGATCTTCAGTGGCGTGCCCCACGTCGCGCCACCATCCGTGGACTCGGTCCAGTACGCATCGTAGAAGACCACCCCACCGCCCGGTGGGGTCCCCACGGCCACGTCGTCCAGCGCATTGAAGATCAGCTGGACCGTCCCGGTGGGATCCACCGTCACCGCCTGAAAGATCTCGCTCCGCCCGACGACGTCCCCCGCGACGACCGGCGTCCCCCAGGTGAGTCCCTTGTCCGTGGACTTGACCACCATCGCCACCGTGTGCTCCCCCGTTCGGCGCCCCCACGACACGTACAGGGAGCCGTCGGGACCGACCGCGAACGATGGCAGGCCGGTACCCCCGAAGAAACTGGCTCCGGGGAGCGGATCGTCAAACGGATTGTCGGTGGCCAGGGAGGCGACCTTCACGTCCTTGTTCGGGAACGTCTTGCCGCCGTCGTGGGAGATGGCGATACGGATCTGGGGGTCGCGCTTGACCACGTCCGCCCACACCACGTAGACGGTTCCATCCGGCCCGACCTGGACCACCGCCCCGGTCCGTCCTCCTTCTGAGAACGTCGCCTGGCTGAGCTGCTGTGGCTTGCCCCAGGTGGCTCCGCCATCGGTCGACCGGTTGAAGACGATCTGGATGTTGGAGAAGGTCTTTCCGAACTTCGTCCAAGCCGCGTAGAGGCTGTCCCGGAACGGGCTCGCCGGGTTGGCGTCCGCGGCGATCGAGTCCTTGTCGTCGTACTTGGCATGGGACGACCCGCTTGCCTTCGCCGCTGAGCTCCACGTGCAGCCACCGTCGGTCGACTTCGCCACGAAGATGTCGGCCACGTTGCCCGGAGGTCCGCCGATCGTATCGAAGGCCAGCTGGCCATAGTAGGCGTTGCCCCGGCTGTCGAAGGTCACCCATGGGTCCGCCTCGGCCCATTTCCCGAACGCCGACAGATCGATCAAGCCCTGGCAGGGGAAGGTCTGCCCCCCGTCGAATGAGGCGTAGAAGCCGGAGATCGAGATCCCGGGGACTACCGGGCAGGAGGACGGATATGTATCGGTGCACGGGGGCTCCGCGAACTCATCTCCCGAGCCGACGATGATGTTCAGTGGGTTCGTCGGGTTCTGGGCGATGCTCGGTTCCGCTTGCTTGTTCGTGGGGAATGGTCCCCGATTCGGCGCGTTGACCTGCAGGTCGGCTGAGGGAGTGGCCGGACGGGCTAGAGAGACCGGCGCGTACACCCCTCCCACGAGAAAGAAGATGAGCGCGTCAACTGCCGCACCAGCCAACTTCCCGGGTCTCTTCATCCCACCCTCCTCGTGCCGGGTAGGCGACGTTATGTGGCTGCCGATCAACGCGTCAAATGAAGCACAGAGTTGAAGGGTAGCTAGTCTGGATTGCAGTGGAGATTCGCGAGGTTCGGCCCGAGAAGTACCAGGAGGCGGGAAGGATCACAGCACTCGCCTACCGAGAACTCCGAGTGGGAGGAATACCTGGAGAGGGTCGCGGACCTCCAGGGTCGGGCGCGGGTGAAAACAGTGCTGGCTGCCATGACGATGG
>VAYC01000326.1 GCA_005885025.1 Actinomycetota bacterium
CGAGAGTCCGGTAGATGGTGGCGAGGCCGGGGCTTCCTCGCGCCCCCCGCAACCGCGCGTACAGATCCTGGGCGGTGACCGGTCGGCGCTCGGTGGCCACGGCCCGCAGGATGGCCATGCGCTGCCGGGTGGGGCGGAGCCCGGCGGCGTCGATCAGCGTCCCCTCGGCCTTCATGCGGCGACCCTCCTCGGGTGCCGGCGGAACGCACGGCGTCCGAAGACCATGGAGAGCCCGAA
>VAYC01000327.1:0-2755 GCA_005885025.1 Actinomycetota bacterium
CCGATGGCCGACGCGTCGAACCGGTTCAGGGCCGAGAGGACCACCGCCCCCAGCGCGATCCCGAAGTAGAACACCAGCGCCATCGAGAGGTCGCCGGAAAGGCGTCCGCTGGTTCGGAGCCGCTCGAGCCCGATCACCCCGACCAGGGCCACCACCAGGGCTCCCCACAGCGGAGCGAGGTTGAACAGCAGCCCCAGAGCGACACCGGCGAAGGCGAGGTGGCCCACGCCGTCCCCGATGAGCGAGAGCCGGCGCTGCACCAGGAACGTCCCGATGGCCGGCGCCGTGAGGCCCACCACCGAGGCCGCGAGGTACGCGCGGAGCGCGAAGTCGGAGATGAGGATGTTCCTCACGGCGACCGTCCCGCTGCGTGGAACTCCTCGTGGCCGAGCTCCCGGATCGGGCCCTCCCCCAGCAGCACGATGCGGTCCACCACGTGGTGGAAGTCTTCCGGATCGTGGGTGACCACAACCACAGTGGCACCCCTGTCGGCTCGAGCCCGGAGCTCGTCCGCGATGACGGGGCGGAACCGTTGGTCGATGCCCGTCGTCGGCTCGTCGAGAAGGATCGACTGCGGATCTCCCACCAGGGCGCGAGCGAGCATTGCCCGCTGCTGTTCGGCGCCCGACAACTCGAACAGGCACTCGGCGGCAAGCCGTGCCATCCCCACGGCATCGAGCGCCACGTCGACCCGTGACCACTCAGCCCGTCCGAGCGGCCGGAACAATCCCCGCGTCGGAACCAACCCCGCCCCCACGACCTCCCGAACCGAGACCGGAACGGTCCCCGGCGGCCGGAGCCCTTGTGGGACGTACCCGATGCGGCGTCTGACCGCGGGATCGGTAGGCGAACCGCCCAAGACGACGACCCGACCAGCCTGCGGCGCGAGCAGCCCGGCACATAGCCGGAGGATCGTGGACTTCCCGCTCCCGTTGGGCCCGGCGAGCACCACGAACTGCCCCGCCGAAAGGGACAGGTCGACCCCATCCAGGATGGGTTCCGACGCGTAGGCGAAGCGGACCCCCCGAAGCTCTAGCGTCACCGGCACTGGAGTCCGTTCTCCAGAACAGCCAGGTTCGCTCGCATCACAGATAGGTAATCGCCGGGGGCCGGATCGAACTCGAGGGTCCCGAGGGGAAGGGCCGGCACGCCCACGCTGGCGGCGACGGACCTTCCGATCCTCTCCCCTTCCGCCGTGCCCTCATAGAAGACGGCAGGGGCGGCCCGGCCCTGCCTAATGGCCGATTCGGCGGTCCGGAGCTGGGCCGCGCTGGGCTCGGCTTCGGGCGTCAGCCCTTCGATGCCGATCTGGCCGAGCCCGTACTGGTCGGCGAGATACCCGAAGGCTTCATGGGTGGTCACGAACGAGGTGTAGCGACAGCCGCTCAGACCCGACCGGTACGAGGAATCCAGCGCCGACAATTGCGCCGTCACCCTGGCGGCGCTCTCCTCGAATCCGTCTTTCCCGCTGGGGTCCGCCGCGACCAGCGCGCGGGAGATCGTGAGTGTGACCTGCTCCATCAGGACGGGATCGAGCCAGACGTGCGGATCGGCCGACAGCCCTCGTTCCACGGAGGGGCGGAGGTGAATGCCCCCCGCGACCTGGACGACCCGGCCGGACGCTTGCCGAGCCGCCTGTTCCACCTGTGGCTGGAATCCCAGGTATCCGAGGATCAGGACCACGTTCGCGTTGTCGATCTGTCCCACCTGGCGAGCCGAGAGGTTCGTGTCGTGCGCCTCGACGCCCGGCGGCGTGAGGTCGAGCACATGGACTTGGGGCCCACCGACTTGCTCGGCCGCCCAGGCCAGCGGGTAGAAGGACCCCACGACCTCGAGCTTGCCGGCCCCCGAGCCGACGGCTCGAGTGCATCCCACGAGCATGGCCGATATCAGGATCCCGGCCGCAAGGGCTGCGAGCCAGGAGGGGAAATTCCGCTGGCCTGCGACCAAGGACGCTTCCTTTCGAGATCGATCGAGAGACGGCAGGCCAGGAGGATAACGAAAATGATTCTCACTCGCAAGAGGTCTCCGAGGACCTTTGCTTCACACCGTTGTCAGAGACCGGGGGTATCCTCGAACGAAGATGCGCTCGGGAAGCAAGCTGCGCGGACTCCCAATGGGCGCCATGGCTGCGGCCGGGGTGGTCCTCGGGCACTGGCTCACGTATGTCTTCGCCGTCCCCGATGCCCAGGTCCGGACCGAGATCCTCGCGGCATCCGGGCACTCCTACTGGCTGCTCGCCATCAAGGCTGCGGTCGTCCTCACCGTGTTCCTCCGCCACCTTGGCGCCGCCACGCGAGGTGAGCCGACGGTCGCCGATCGCCTCATTGCGCTGGCGGCCCGGCTGTCCATCGCCCAGCTGGTGGCGTTCACCGCCATGGAGGTCGCCGAGCGCATCGCGGCCGGCACCCCGGTCGCCGCGATGTTCGGCCATCACCTCTTCGTGCTGGGACTGGCCGTCCAGATCGTCGTGGCGTTCGCCGGCGCGTTCTTCCTGCTGTGGTTCGGTCGGGCGGCCGCCCGAATCTGCCAGGCCATCACGGCGCGTTCCCCCTCGCGAGCGGCCGCCTTGGGTGCGCGGCCGAGTCTGCTCTTGGTCCGCCCGGTTCCTGTCCTGGCCGGAGCGGGCGGCGTTCGCGGTCCCCCTCGCTGATTCACCCGGCGCGCCCGCAGTAGCCAGCCTTTTCGGGCGCGGAAGCGTTCATGTGGGCGCGCATTGGATTGCGCTCCATTGCGAGAGGAGGACCAATGAAAA
>VAYC01000327.1:2797-3051 GCA_005885025.1 Actinomycetota bacterium
CTTCGGCACACGAGGAACGCAAGGTCGGGGCCTATCATTTTGTGGTGGGCTGGGGCGAGGAACCCGCCTACGCCGGGATCAAGAACAGCGTCCAGCTCATCCTCTCCACCGCGAGCGGGAAGGCCGTCGACAACCTCGGCGACTCTCTTCAGGTCGAGGTGATCTTCGGCAACCAGAAGATGTCGCTGCCACTCGAGCTGAACTTCGATCCGGACAGCGGTGAGGGCATGCCCGGCGACTACCGGGCGTGGATG
>VAYC01000328.1 GCA_005885025.1 Actinomycetota bacterium
TACTTGACACTTTGCTAGGGTCCGTCACTGTTAGAGCCGCAGCGCCGCCACCCGGTGGCACTTCCCCGCTGAGGCACCCGTGACAGGTTCGACGGGGGCTGGAGATGACGGTGAGGGTGCAGCGGGGACGGCGCGGGGGGATGGCGGCCCTGGCGCTCCTGGCGGGCGCAAGTCTCCTCCGAAGCTCGATGGCAGTTTCCGCGCCTCGCTCGAACGCGGGCC
>VAYC01000329.1 GCA_005885025.1 Actinomycetota bacterium
GGGATGCGGTTCCAGGTCGTCCGGATCGAGTACGCCGTGGAAACGACTCCCGTCACGGTTCCGTTCGAAACCCTCATCCAGTACTCGAAGGCGATGGATCCGTCGGAGACGAAGATCGCCACCACGGGCCAGATGGGGACGGCTATGTGGACCTGGCGGGTCACGTACCGCAACGGCCGCGAGGTCGGCCGGGTTCTCCTCTCAGAGAAGGTCCTGACGCCTCCGGTGGACGAGGTCCTCCTCAAGGGCAAGCCTGCGAGCGGTGCGCACGGATCGCAGATCGGACAGGCCTCCTGGTACGACTTCTGCCGGATCAACGGTAACTACGCGGCCAACCTCAGCCTTCCATTCGGGACGGTGGTCACCGTGACCAACCTCGACAACGGCAAGACCGTCACTGTGGTAATCAACGACCGTGGCCCCTACGGCGTCCCGGGGAGGATCATCGACCTCTGCGACGCCGCCTTCTCCCAGATCGCGCCGCTCTCCCAAGGCGTCGCGAACGTTCAGATCGCCTGGTAGCCCCGGCGGGGCGCTCACTCCAAGCCAGATTCGCGCCCTTGCAGCGCGTCACGGGATCAGGCCGCGCAAGTCCCTCGGACAGCACTTCTTGGTGGAGCCGGCCCTTGCGCGCCGCATCGTCGAGATCGCGTCGGTGGGGCCGGACGCCCACGTGCTGGAGATCGGCGCGGGACTGGGCTCGCTCACGCTCCCCCTCGCCAGAACCGGCGCGGAGGTGGTCGCCGTGGAGCTGGACCGCTTCCTGGTCCCCGCCCTCGAGGAAGTCGTAGGCGAGTTCCCCCGCGTTCGGGTGGTGGTGGCAGATGCCGTCTCGGCCGAATGGAAGAGCCTCCTCGACCATGGGCAGGAGTGGGTGGTGGTGGCCAACCTCCCGTACAACGTCGGCGTCCCCGTGGTGATGCGGCTTTTGGAGACCGAGCCCATGGTCGAGCGGATGTTGGTGATGGTCCAACGGGAAGTGGGCGAACGGTTGGCCGCCGACCCCGGCCAACCAGCGTTCGGCGCGGTGAGCCTCCGCGTGGCCTATCGGGCGGAATCCCGGCTGGTGAGGAAGGTCTCCCGGACGGTGTTCTGGCCGCGTCCCAACGTGGACTCGGTCCTCGTGTCGCTGGTTCGACGCCCTCCTCCGGTGCGCGTCGACGAGGCCGCGCTGTGGCATGTGGTCGACACGGCATTCAACCAGCGGCGGAAGACGATGCGCGGAGCGATGGTCAGGCTGGGGCTTGAGCGGGCGCAAGCGGAGGAGGCGCTGGCCGCCTGCGCCATCGACTTCTCGACCCGCCCGGAGCGGCTCGGATTGGAAGCGTTCGCCTGCCTGACGCAGCGGTGGCTGGAGACTTCGGGGTCGGCGCGTGTGGGCGGTTCCTCTCGGTGAACGAGGACGCCCCCAAAACCAAGGTCGTGGAAGCGCCGGCCAAGGTGAACCTCTTCCTGCGGGTGCTCGGACTCCGACCGGATGGCTACCACGACCTGGAGACGCTGATCCTCCCGATATCCCTTGCCGACCGACTGGAGGTCCACGCCGATTCCGACCCCAGCTTTCGAACGTTTTCGTTCTCACTCGACGTGATCGGAGAGGACGAACTCGTCCGAGGCGTGCCCCGGGACGAGACGAACCTGGTGGCTCGGGCCGGTCTGGCCCTGGCGGAGCGGGCCGGCGTCCGCGGGTTCGCCGACGTTTCGTTGGAGAAGCGGATCCCTTCGGCGGCGGGGCTGGGCGGGGGGAGCTCGGATGCAGCGGCCGCGCTGGACGCGCTGAACGACCTCTGGGCTTGCGGGCTCGACGCCGAAGCGCTGCGGGATGTGGGCGCCTCGGTCGGGTCGGACGTCCCCGCGCTGATGCTCGGAGGGCCGGCGCTGGCCCGCGGCCGAGGCGAGCGGATCGAACGGGCTTCGGTCGGGCCTCTCTCCCTCGTGTTAGTGACGTTTCCTTACGGCGTGCCCTCGCCGGACGCGTTTCATTGGTGGGACGAAGCAGGTGGACCGACCGGCCCGGACCCGGCCGCCCTCCTCGGGTCCGCTCGGGATCACGGCGAGGGGTTCGGCGCCTCGCTGTTCAACGACCTGGAGGGGCCGGTGATCGCGCGTCACCCGGAGATCGGGGAAGCGAAGGGGACCCTGCTCGAAGGGGGTGCGTCGGGGGCGCTCATGACCGGGAGCGGGCCATCCCGGCGCCGAACGGGAGATCGAGGCCATGGCCGGGCGCCCGCCTACCTACGTGACAGCGAAGGGTTCGAGCGTGTGAGGATCGCTGGCCCCCCGCGATTCGAACGCGGATTTCCGGGACCAAAACCCGGCGTCTTGCCTGTTGGACGAAGGGCCAGTGGCGATCTCCGGCCACGATACTGCGGACCCGGTACCGTTGACACCACTGGGCCGGACGTTGCGATCGGCGGTTCCCGCCGGTACAAATGATCGGCCGGACCCCTCGAGGAAGGGCAGACTGAGTTGGCCTCACGAAAGCCTCCCCGCCCGGTTGCCGCCGTCGTGTTGGCGGCCGGCAAGGGCAAGAGGATGAAGTCCGAGCGCCCCAAGGTCTTGCACGAGATCTGCGGGCGGCCCGCGCTCTGGCACGTGCTCCAGGCGGCCCGGGCGGTTCGACCCACGCCGCTGGCGGTCGTGGTCGGTCGCGACCAGGACCCGGTTGCGGAGGCGGTCCGGGCGTGGGATCTCGAACCTGCCCCGGTGTTCGTCGAGCAGCGGGAGCCGCTCGGGACCGGGAACGCCGTCGCAGTCGCCGAGCGCGCCGTGAGCCGGGTGGACGACGTCGTGGTCCTGGCGGGCGACGATCCGCTGGTGACCGGGGAACATGTTCGCGACCTCCTCCGGGTCCATCGCCGGACGAAGGCCGCGGCCACCATCCTCACCACCTCGCCGGCGGACCCAACCGGCTACGCGCGGGTGGTCCGCGAGGGCGACCGGCTGGTTGACCTGGTCGGCGAGGACGCCGCGGAGACGGACCCCCACCTCCGCTCGATCCGGGAGGTCTCGACGCTCGTGTACGCGTTCCGTCGCGAGGACCTGTACAAGGTTCTGCCTCTGGTCGGCCGAAGCGACCGGAGCGGCGAGCAGTACCTCTTCCACGTCCTGGGGATCCTCAAGGAAAAGGGGGAACGGGTCTCCGCGATGTGGGTCGACCTCGGTGGGGCGATGGGCGCCAACTCGCGGGGCGCCCTCGCCATGGCCACCCGTGTCATGCGAGAGCGAATCATCTCCGCTCATATGGCGAACGGAGTCACCTTCGTCGATCCCGCCACCGCCTACGTGGACGTGGACGTTCGGATCGGGGCGGACACCACGATC
>VAYC01000319.1 GCA_005885025.1 Actinomycetota bacterium
CAAGAGCCCGCTGGGGCGCTGGCCATGTACGAAGACGCGGCGGCGGCGTGGGCGCGTTGGGGCCACGTCCTCGAAGGAGCCTACGCGCTCTTCGGGGCTGGACGGTGCCTGGCCGGACTGGGTCGCCTCAAGGAGGCCCGGGCGCGATTCGAGGCGGCTGCTGCGGCGTTCGCTCGGTTGGGGGCGGAACCCGCGCTCGCCGAGGTGCGGTCCGCCATGGGCCCAGACCCGCTCAACCCTGGGCCGGCTTGATCCGATTTCGTGATTGACTACAGCGACACCGTGCCAGGGGGGAGGTGAAACCCGAGATGGCCTCCAAGGACAAGGGCGGAGCGAACAAGAAGAAACAGGCCCAGCACAGCCTGAAGGAGAAACGTCAGGCGAAGCGGGCCAAGAAGTCGGCCAAGTAACAGCCTTCAGCCGACGAAGGTCACCACGATCAGCGCGACGGCGGCGGCTGCCATCACGCCTGCCGCCAGGAAGCCGAACGTCGTATCGAACCAGCCGTTGCGGTGTGATCCCATGACGGTGCGGTCGCTGGCCACCAGCGTGAGGAGGACGAGCAGGACCGGCGCCAGCAGCCCCTGAAGCACGGCCGCGTACAGCAGTGCCTTGAACGGGTTCACCCCGAAGAAGTTCAGGGCCACTCCCATCACGACGGCAGCCGAAAGGGCGGAGTAGAAGCCGGGTGCGCTGCGCAGTGATTTGTTGAGGCCTTCTCTCCAGTTGAACAGCTCGGCCAGAGGGAAGGCGACCGCCCCGGCCAGCACCGGAATGGCGATGAGGCCGGCACCAACCATCCCCACGGCGAACAGGACCGTGTCGAACCGCCCCACCACCGGGCCCAACGCCCTGGCAGCCTGTTCGGCGGTTTGGACCTTGATGCCGTGGGCCCCGAGCGTCGCAGCGCTGGACAGGATGATGAAGTAGAACACCAGGTTGGCGTACGCCATCCCCGTGACGACGTCGGTCCGCCGCCTCCGTTCGGCCAGCGACGCGCTCCTCGGATCGTCCTCCGGATCCGGACCCTCCTCTTCCTCCTCCTCCACCTCCTGCGAACAGATCCAGAAGAACATGTAGGGGCTGATCGTCGTGCCCAGGACGGCCACCGCCGAGGAAAGGAAGTCTCGGGACATCGTGACGTGGGGGAGGAACGTGTCCCTCAGCACCTGCCCCCAGTCAGGTCCGGCCACGAAGCCGGAGATGATGTAGAGGAACAACACCAGGGTGAGCCACTTCACGACGCTGGCGAACCGCCGGTAGGACCAGAAGATCTCGACGGCGAGCAGCCCCGCGCCGATGACCGGGATGACGACCCCGACTGGCACGGGAACCAGCAGATGGAGACCCGCGGCGACCCCACCGAGGTCTGCGGCGATCGTCACGATGTTCACGAAGAGCAGGACCGCCACCGAGCCCACCAGCACCTTTCGCCCGAAACGCTCCTCGATGACCTGCCCCAGCCCTTCCTCCTTGTACGCGCCGATCCGCGCGGCCATCGACTGGACCGCCACAAGGAGCGGCAGCGTGAAGGGGGCCATCCACAGCAGCCGGTATCCCGTGGAGGCTCCGGCGATGGAGTAGGTCCCGATCCCCGACGGGTCGTTGTCCGAGGCGCCCGTCACCAGTCCGGGCCCCAGATTGCGCCAGTAGTGGACGGCCCTTCCGCCGAAGGGAGAACGGATCAGGTGGCGGTGGCTTCCGTGCCGTCGATAGCCCGCCCGGCTCGGCGCTGGCATGCCGCAAGCTTATGGCGCTACCCTGACTTCCCACGGAGGTCGGACGATGGGGAGCAAGTGGTACACGGTGACCGTCGACAGCTCGGACCCGGCGACGATCGCGAAGTTCTGGGCTGCGGTCCTCGACTACCAGGTGATCTACAGCGCGCCGGACGAAGTCGTGATCGCCAGGGACGAGA
>VAYC01000320.1 GCA_005885025.1 Actinomycetota bacterium
TCCCAGCACGTCGCCCCCGTAGCTGCCGACGTGCAGTTCGTGATCACCGCGTCTCCGAACCGCGTACGCGACGCCTTCCTTGTGGCGGAAGTGGGTCTCTCTTGCAAGCATCAGAGCCATCTCGACGTCGGGGGCCTTGATGCCGCCGACCAGCTCGAATTCGTCGCCGGACTTTCGCTTCCCGAGGACCTCCCAGACCGGCACGCGGCGATCGACGCTACGCGGCGTCCGGGATGCCGGCGAAGACCTCCCGGATCCACGCGTGGGTGTCCCACACGGCTTTGCGCTTCGACAGGCGCACCTGGGTCATGGGTCCGTCGCCCCGGACGACCTTCCAGAACTCGTCCCAGTCGGGCTCGGACCAGTCCCACTCACCCTTCTCCTGGTTCCAGGCCAGCTGGTCGTCGGGCACGCTGATCCCGAGGTCCCACAGCTTGGGGACATAGGTCGAGAAGAACTCCTGCCGGAGGCTCTCGTTGGTTCGGGTCTTGATGCCCCAGTACAGCAGCATGTCCTTCTTCTTCGACGGCGGGCCGAAGAAGTGCATGGTCGGTTGCCACCACCGGTTGACGGCGTCCTGGAACAGTTCGCGCTGCTCCGGCGTGCCGCTGACCAGCTCGAGGACGAGCTCCTCGCCGTGGCGCAGGTGAAGGGACTCCTCGGGGCAGATGCGCCGCATGGCCCGCACGTATGGCATGTAGGAGGCATCCAGCAGGGCCTTCTGGTTGACCAATGCCGCGCCGTCGATCAGCCAGCCGATGTAAGCGACGTCCCCCCACGTGTCGGCGGGGTAGTGGAACACGTTGTGGAACTTGGTGCGGCCGTTGACCAGGTCGTCGAACATCTGCTCGCGGGTCTTCCCGAGGTCCTCGGCCACCCGATACAGGATCTGCCCGTGTCCGACCTCGTCCTGGACCTTGGCGGTGAGCGAGAGCTTGCGCTTCAACGTGGGCGCTCGCGGGATCCACGTCCCTTCGGGCAGCGCCCCCATGACCTCGGAGTTGGCGTGCATCTCGATGAACTTCAGGGCGGCCTGCCGGTATTCGTCGGGCATCCAGTCGCCACCCTCGATCTTGTCCCCGGCGTCGATGCGGGCCTTGAACTCGGCGACCTTCTGATCGTAGGTCATCTCGCCTGCCATGTTACCCGGCCGGGCGTTCGGCCTCCCGTTTGATCAGGGACAGCGCCTGCTTGCGGATGACGGCGCTGAAGGGCCCGATGGCGGCCCAGTACAGCACGAAGCTGCGGCGGGAGGCCTCATCGGGCACCCGCACCCGCGTCTCGGTGCTCACGAAGGTCCGGTCATCGCCGTCGGGGATCACCCGGAAGTTCCACGCAGCCTTGGCTTGCCCGGGCTCGTCGAACGCTGCGAACTCCCGGGGCTCGATCCTCAACACGCCCCCCGATGGCTTCCAGAACGTCCCGACCAGGCCCAGGACGAACTCGCGCCCGGGCTCCTCGCCGAGCCACACGAACCCGGCCCCCATGAGGTCGTCGAGCGTCATGGTTCGGGGCATCGGACGGCGGCGGGCGCGGACGAGCCGGGGGATGCCCCGGGCCGCGAACAGCCCGCGGATCACTCTGGACCGGGCGAGGTCGAGCCGGCGAGCCGCCTCGTAGGTCCGATCGGCCGGCGCCAGCGCCAGGGTGTGATGCCGCTCGCTGACGTCGAACGTGGGCATGAGGTCGTCGATCAGCACAGTCGCACTCTACCCGCCATCCGGCCGCCTCCTAGAATCGTGTGGACCTCGCAGACAGGAGTTCGTCCATGGCCGACCGCTACCAGCTCGTCATCGGAGGGCAGCTCGCCGACGCCGCCTCCGGGGAGACCTTCGACTCGATCGACCCGTCCACCGGCAAGGCGTTCGCCACGGTGGGCAAGGGCGGCGCGGAGGACGCTCGGCGCGCCGCCGAAGCGGCCCGGAAGGCGTTCGACCAGGGCCCGTGGCCGAAGATGAAAGGGCGCGAGCGGGCGGCCGCTCTGCTCAAGGTGGCGGACCTCGTGAAGCAGAACGCGGGGGCGCTCGCCGAGCTCGAAGCCAAGGACGCCGGGCACACCATCCGCATGGCCAAGGGCGCCGACATCGGCATGGTGGTCTCCACCTTCCGGGTGTTCGCCGAGATCGCCGCCAAGGAGAACGACGAGGAGCCGCTGGCCCGCAACCCCGGATCGATGAACTACGTTCGCTACGAGGGCGTGTGCGTCGGCATCACGCCGTGGAACTTCCCCATCCAGATGGCCGCCTGGAAGATCGCCCCGGCCATCGCCGCCGGGAACACCGTGGTGATCAAGCCCGCCACCTACACGCCCCTCACCACGCTCGAGATCGGACGGTTGTGCCTGGAGGCCGGGATCCCCGAGGGCGTGGTCAACGTGGTGGCCGGGTCGGGCGCCGCCGTGGGCGAAGAGCTGGTGGGGAGCCCGCTCGTCGACAAGGTCGCGTTCACGGGATCGACCGAAGTGGGTCGGCGGATCATGGAGCTCGCCAGTTCCAACATCAAGAAGTGCACGCTCGAGCTCGGTGGGAAATCCGCCTCGGTGGTCCTGGACGACGTCGACCTGGACTATGCGGTGGACGGCGCGATGTGGGGCGTGTTCTTCCACAACGGGCAGGTGTGCTCGGCCGGCACCCGCCTGCTGGTGCAGCGTCCGATCGTCGACGAGTTCCTCGCAGAGCTCACCAAGCGCACCGAAGGCATCCGGGTCGGTCCCGCACTCGATCCCGCCAGCGACGAGGGACCGATCGAGTCGAAGACCCAGCTCGAGACCGTCGAACGCTACGTGGGGATCGGGCGCGACGAGGGAGCCGACGTCCTGACCGGCGGGGAACGCGCCGTCGTGGAGGGTCACGAAGGCGGCTTCTACTACCGGCCCACGATCCTGGGCAACGTGAAGAGCAGCATGCGCGTGGCCCAGGAGGAGATCTTCGGGCCGGTGCTCGTGGTCATCCCATTCGAGGACGAGGCCGACGCGGTGGCCATGGCCAACGATTCGATCTACGGGCTGGCCGGCGGCGTGTGGTCGAGCGACAACGGCCGGGCCGTCAAGGTCGCCGAGCAGATCCGGACGGGAACGGTCTGGATCAACGACTATCACATGATCAACCCGCGATATCCGTTCGGCGGCTACAAGCAGTCGGGGATCGGGCGGGAGCACGGGGAGATGGGCTTCAACGAGTACCGCCAGGTCAAGCACATCCACGTGGACCTGGGCGGACCCTCACGGGCCCGCCATCCCTGGTGGGACCTCACGGTGCCCAAGCGAGAGCAGCCCTCCGCTCCAGGTGCCGAGACCCCCGGGCCGAAGGCGCCGGGTTAGGGGGGCGGCGTGGCTACTCCATCGCGCCATGAGGCGATCTCCACACTTCGCGAAGGTCAGGAGCAGCTGGACGAACTGCTTGCGCGCCTTTCCGACGAGGACCTGGTCAAGCCGGCGACCATCGGCGGCGGCGACTGGTCGGCCAAGGATCTGATCGGCCACGTGGCCGCGTGGGAGGAGCAGGCCCTGATCTCGCTGGCAGAGTGGCGAAGAGGGGAGATGCCCGCGGTGGAGCGGCCGGGCGGTCCCATGACCGGGTCCAACGCCGTGGACGCGTTCAACGCGCGGGCGGTGGAGGACAAACGGGGGCTGCCTTTGCAAGAGGTGGTCCAGCACGCCCGCTCCACCCATCAGGACCTGCTCGAGGCGATCGATGGCCTCTCCGACGAGGAGTGGCTGGCGAAGGCGCCGTATCAGGGTACGGACGGCCGCGACCGCCTATTGGCCACGCTCCTAGGCTTCCTCACGGCCGCCCCTCAGCGGCCGTTCGGGCACGTCTTCGCCCACCTGCCCGACCTGGAGGCCTACGTTCGGTCGGTCGGCTCGCCCTAGGCCCCGCGCTTGCCGAGCGCTCTGAATTCGGTGACCGCCTTCGCCACGCGGTTCAATGCGCGCTCGTAGACGTCGTCCGGAACGGCCTCTTCGTCGCCCGACTCCTGATGTCGCCGGATGGCGTCGTCCAGGTACTTGCGCGCGGCGTCGGAGGATCGCTCCCTATCCTTTCCCTCCCCCCTTCGCCCCTCCTGTCAGCTCTTTCCACAACCGGTCGATGATGAGCTCGCCGAAGCGTTCGTACCAGTACTTCTGGGAGAGCTTGTTCCGCGCCAGATACTCGCGCAGCTTGGGCGCCACTTCCAACA
>VAYC01000321.1 GCA_005885025.1 Actinomycetota bacterium
CGGGCGGAAGAGGTTCGGGGCGACAGAGAGAAGGGAGTGAAGCCTGTGATCGGTCGCAAACGACTTGCGGCTGCCGCTTTGGGGGTAACGTTCGCCCTGGTAGCGGTCGCGTGTAGCAGTAGCAACACCGCATCCTCGTCGGGCAGCGGCAGCGGGCAGCCGACCCGGGGCGGAACCATCCGCGAGGAGTCTGCGGAGTTCGGGTGGACGGACGCGTTCGATCCCACCGGCGAATACCTGGGGACCGCCTGGGGCATGATGGACCAGCTCCTGATCCGCGGCCTGATGACCTACAAGCACGTGGACGCCGCCCAGGGAGGCGACACGCCGGTACCCGACATCGCGTCGGCCCCACCCACGGTCTCGGCGGACCAGCTCACGTACGATTTCACGCTGAAGGACAACGTGATGTGGGCGCCGCCGCTGACCCGCGCGGTGACGGCGGACGACATCCTCTACGCGTTCCAGCGGATCAACGACAAGAAGCTCGTGGCGCAGTACGGCAACTACTACTGCGGCGTCATCAAGGGCATGGACTGTTCCGCCAAGGACGACAACCAGCCGATCTCTGGCATCACGGTCACGGACGCCACGCACATCTCCTTCACGTTGGACCAGCCGACCGGAGACCTGCTGTATCGGCTCTCGATGCCGGCGACCAAGGCCGTTCCGACCGAGGTCCGGGGATGCTTCCCGAACCCAGGCGACTACGGGGTCGACCTCATCTCATCCGGCCCATACATGATCTTGGGCCAGGACAAGGTGAACCTGTCGTCGTGCAGCACGATCAAGCCCATCTCGGGATACAACGTCGACAAGGGCATGACGATGGTGCGGAACCCCAACTGGGTCGCCGCAACCGACGACACCCGTGCGGCCTACGCGGACGGGATCCAGATCAAGATCAACAGCAATACGGACGACAGCTTCAACGCGCTGGAGAGCGGGAACCTCGACGTGGTCCAGGGCACGCCCCCGGTGGCCGTGCTCCAGGACTTCGAGACCAACCCCGATTTCGCAGGTTGGCTCCACGCCGATCAGGGTGACCGGACGTGGTATGTCACCATGAACCTCCTGGCTCCACCGTTCGACGACATCCATGTGCGGAACGCCGTCAATCTGGCGCTCGACAAGGCGGGCATCAGGAAGGCCTACGGTGGTGACAAGCGTGGCCAACTCGCCACGTCCGTCGAGCCACCCACGGTCTTGCCGCAGAGCACGCAGATCAACCCGTTCAACGCGAACACGGGATCGGGGAACGCGACCGCCGCGATGGACGAGATGAAGCAGTCCCGCTACGACACCAACCACAACGGTGTCTGTGACGACGGCGGTGCCTGCGACAACATCCTGTTCCTCGGTCGCAGCACGGACCCGTGGCCGAACATGAACCAGGTCGCGGTCGCCTCGCTCAAGCCCATCCTGCCGGGCCTCGTCCTGAAGGAGACCGACACCAGCACGGGATACACGACGCTGCAGCAGGTCAAGAAGCTCATCCCGATCTCGATGGTTCCTGGGTGGGGCAAGGACTACGCCAGCCCCTACGGGTTCGACTTCTTCATCTTCGACAGCGCGGGTATCGCCTGCACGGCGGCCGTCAACTACTCCCTGGTGGGGATGACGGCGAAGCAGGCGTCGGACTGTGGTGTGAAGTCCGAATACGACGCGTATGTGGCGGCCAACGGGCCGATCCCGAGCGTCGACGCCAAGATGAGCGAATGCGTCGCGAAGCCCGCGGATCAGGTGGACACGTGTTTCGCCGAGCTCGACACGTACCTCATGACGACGGCGGTCCCGTGGGCCCCGTGGTTGTGGGCGACGCAGTTCACGTCGACCAACCTGAAGACGGTGACCTCGTACCAGTTCGATCAGAACGCGGGGATCATCTCGTACGTGAACACCTCGGTGAACAACGGCCTGACGCCGCAGAACGTGGCGTAAGGTAGGGAGGTTGCGGAAGGGTCGGGGGGCCGCCGGAACGGCGGCCCCCCGATCCGCCGTTCGAGGGGAGGATCGTGCTCAGGTACATCATCCGGCGACTCTTA
>VAYC01000322.1:0-5771 GCA_005885025.1 Actinomycetota bacterium
CCATGTCTCGAGCCAGGAGCGACAGACGTCGAGGAGGTCGCGGGAGATGTCGCTAAAGATGACCCTCCCCTGAGGGCCGACTCGTTCAAGAGCCTCGAATGCAATCAGCCCGTCTCCAGCTCCCACATCGAGGACGGTCTCGCCATCACGGATGGCCGCGTTCTCCAGCACCTTCCCCCGAACCCGAGTGAGCGTCTCCAAATGTGCCCTGCGCCTTCCGGATCACCACCGTGGCGCCGAGCTCGGACGCCGCAGCTTATTCAACTCTCGTGTCCAGCAAGAAGTCGCTAGGCTCCACGAAGTTGCGAGGTCGAGCTCTCCAAACATCGGAAGGGCGCGCCTTGGCCCTGTCGGTGGGGGTGGAGCCGTAGGTGTGCCGGCCATCGAATTCGCAACGTGGCCACTCCGCCGAGACGGCCCCGGTTCGGACTTGCGCTCAACCGCTCCAGACGGCGAACAGCCGCCACTCCCCGGCCACGCCTCTCAGCGCGTGCGTTCCGCGATCCTCCAGGACGATGTCGGAGCCAGTCGCGAGGTCCCTGACCGTCCCCGACACGAGGACCTCGCCCGGGCTGGCCTCGCCCATGACCCTCGCCGCGATGTGCACAGTCAGCCCGCCGATGTCCCCTCGCCTCAGTTCGATCTCCCCCGTGTGCAGGCCGACACGGACGTCGGTGCCGATCCCTCGCAGGGCATCCCGGAGGGCCAGGCCACACCGGATCCCCCGGCCCGGGCCGTCGAATGTCGCCATGATGCCGTCACCCGTCGTCTTGATCAGCTGGCCGCCGTATCGTTCGACGCACCCCGCCGCAGCGTCGTCGTGCGCGTCCAGGACCTCGCGCCATCGCTCGTCGCCCAGCTCGGCGGCCTGCTCGGTCGAGCCGACGATGTCGGTGAACAGCACAGTGGCCAGGACCCGGTTCGCCCGGCCACCGCGCCGCTCGCCCGTCATGAACTCCTCGATCAGGTCCGCGACGAGATCGCCCCCCTCGTAGATCAGCGCAGCGTCCGAGCCCTCCAATTCGACCAGCCGCGCTCCCTCGATGTGCTCCGCGAGGTAACGGCCCTGCTCGAGCGGAGCCAGCGCGGCGTCCTTCCGATGCAGGACGAGCGTGGGGGCCTGGATCGAGGAAAGCACCGGACGGGCGTCCACGTCGTAGAGCGCCCGCATGTCGTAGAGCGCTCGCAGGTAGGCCTGCAGGGCCCCCGGACTGGTCATGGCGCGCTGGAGTCTGGCGTGCCACCGGCGGAAACGTTCGTCACCGGCCCGGCTGGGTACCAGGAACCACACCAGGGCTTCCGTGCCCCACAGCTCGCTCATCTGCTCGATCAACTGGTCGGCGACCTCCCGGGGCAGGCCAAACGGATAGTCCGGGGCGGACAGGGCCCGGGCGGAGGTGTTCGCCAGGATCAGCCCGGCTGTGCGCTCAGGCTTCGTGGCAGCGAACAGCATCCCCATCGGTCCCGCATCGAAGACGGCCATCACCGTGGCGATCTCCGAGCTGGCGTGATCCATGACCGCGACGGCCTCCTCGACATACGACTCCCAGGGCGGAAGGGCATGCAGCGGGACCGGGTCGGACATGCCGGTGCCGCGGCGGTCGAACCGGATCATGCGGCAGAACGAGGCGAGCCGCATCGCGATACGCACGAACGTCGGGTCCTCCCACTCGATGTCGGGGTTGCTGAAGCTCCCGGTCGCCAGCAGGAGGTCCGGCGGCCCCTCTCCCACGGTCTGGTACGCGATGCGCTCGTTCTCCAACCGCGCGTAGTGCGTCTCGGGCTGCACAGAACGAGGGTAGTTCAGCGCCGAAGCGCGGGGAACCTGGCCGGCCGGCGAGCCTCCGGCTCATCGATGGTCCGGAAAGCCTCGTGCTGCCCTCCCCTAGGGGCTTCGACTCATCCTTGGCTGGTAGCGTCCCGTTCAGAGATGGTTGTGTTCATGAGCGCATGCACGAGCAGCGGAGGACCGAGCGCATCGACCTCCCCCACGCAGGCCGCATCGTCTCCGACAGTGGCGCCAACCCTGTCGGCTACGCGTGTTTGTCGTTCGAACCGGAGAGCTCGCCGCGCCGGCAGGGCGCTCCAGCACGACCTCGGGTACTGTGGCAGGGTGGCGTCGCCGATCCGACTCGTGGAGTTCCCCGCCGACGAGCCGGCCCGGGCGCGCCGCTTTTGGACCGTGCTCTTGGGGGTGGAACTCGAGGACCGTGCCGACGGCGAGGGGGACGGCTGGCAGACCGGCGGAGACGGTCCCGCGCTGGGCCTGCACCCGCGGGGAACGGGCCCTGGGGACCGGGTGTCGCTCCCGTACTTCTCCGTCTCGGACATGGAAGCGGCGCTGAACCGGGTCCGCGAGCTCGGCGGAGAGGTCATCCACCCGGGGGAGCGGTGGAGCGTCTGCCGGGACAGCGAGGGAAGCCCCTTCGGACTCGCCCTCGACGCGCCGCGCTAGGCTACGCGGCCCCGCACCAAGGCCCCCGATCGGCTTTACCTCGTGGCCTTCGACCCCCAAACGCGGGGAGGGGAGGATGCTCACTCAAGTCATCGAAGGCGTGCTTTGGAGAAGCTCTCGGCCGGGCTACGCGGGCGAGCGCGGCCGGTCCGTGGATGCCTCAGAGGCCGATACGTGGACTGCGCTCGCGAAAGAACGTCCTCCCGGGGGCACCACGAAGGTGTTTGGTTCTGGCTGACGCGTGACACATCGGCTCGGGGTGATGGGTTACTTCTTGCGGCCTCATACACATCGACCCTCTCCTCACGCTCGGTGCTAGGCGGGCCTGACCCAATCCGGGCACCGTACGGGTGGGGTGACCTCGTCGAGGCGCGCTTGGCCCATCGGCGACCAGGAAGCGCTGTAGCCATAGCCATGAGGCTATCGTCGAGCCTCCTTCGAAGGGGCGAGGCCGGAGGGTTTGATTGGGGGCGGCCGGAGGATCCAGACGGTTCGATCGAGAAAAAGGGAGGGCGGTATGGGGCGCATCGCCGCGGCGATGGGGTCGGTGTCGGGCGGGATATCGAAGGACCTGTTCCACCTGCAGGTCCCCTGGGGGGAGAAGGTCATCCGGGCAGTGGTCGTGTACGCGTTCCTCCTCCTCACTCTACGTCTCTTTGGGCGACGCGAGCTCGGCCAGTTCACGGCATTCGATCTGGTGGTCCTGCTCACCCTGTCGAACATCCTGCAGAACGCCATGATCGGGGACGACACTTCGCTCCTAGGCGGGCTCGTCGGTGCAACCGTGCTCCTCACAGCGAACCTAGCCCTCGCCTACGCCGTGTTCCGGAGCAAGTCCTTTCAGCGATTGGTCACGGGGCAGCCGAGGATCCTCATTCGGGACGGCGTCCTGCAGAAGCAAGCACTTGATGTGCAGCGGTTGACCGAGCAAGACCTACTGGCCGCGGTCCACAACCAAGGGCTGGAGGACTTCAGCCGTGTCCACCTGGCGATCTCCGAGCCCAATGGGACGATCTCAGTGATCCCGAGGGCCGAGGAGTAGGGGTCCGATTACGGACGCTGATCTGGAGACGCTGCACGGACCCGACGTGGCCCACGCACCGGGGCAAGAGACGGGGAAATGAGCATGCGGGGTCAACGGGCGGCGTACAGATGCGCGCTGACGACTTAGGCCCCCTGGCGAGGCTGAGCCAGCTTCGATTAGGGTCAGCCGCATGACCGAAAGCGATGAGGAACTGCTCGTGGATTTGGAGCGCGAGCTTCAACGGGCGATCCGGAGCCACGATCGCCGGTCACTGGAAGGCCTCCTCGCCGAAGAGTTCCGAACTACCGGTTCCTCTGAATTGGGCGCAGTGGACCGGGAGCAATGGCTCGAGCTGACTACCGAGGGAGGTCCGCAAAGTGCGTGGTTGTGGGCGACATCGGGGTCGTCGCCTCGGTGGTGAATCGCGAGGGGACCGTGGCCGGCCAACACACCAGCGGAGAGTTTGCCTCCGTCGATACCTGGCTGAGACGGAACGACCGCTGGCAGATCGTCAATCGCGTCGTCCTCGCTATCGAGCCTGACCAATGAGGCATCTGTCGCCCAGGCCAGCCTGAGCCATAGGCTGGCAGGGGTCGGGCCCGCTGCCCTACCGGACGGGGACGCGCGAAATCAAACCGGCCCGGAGCCTGCCGCCACAACCTCGCCCTCCTGAGGGCGCTCCTTGGCCGTGTCGGAGATGACCAGACAGGAGGCGGTGGTATCGTCGCCCTCGCTCGCCTTGACCACGACGCGATCCTCCAGCGGCTTCAGGCCGAACTGTTTGCCCATTCCGTCCTCGCTCCTCGTACGCTCGGACAGCACGTGGCTCAGGCTGGATCGTCGGCGTCACACCCGTTCCGCCTGCCAGCCTCCGCCGAGCTACGCTGCCTGGCTTTCCAGCTCGCGGAATGTCGCCCAAGCGCGAGCCCAGCCGTCCTTGGTAACCGGGAATTCGATGGCCGGGTACGCCGACTGGAATCTCCAGATCCGATACATGTCGCTGCTTGCGCTCAAGACGAAGTGATCGGTCAGGTGAGACACCTGCTCGCCGAAATTGGTAAATGAGGGCGCAGGGGGGACGGCTTCAGATCGCGCCGCAGCAAGCTCCTTGGACGTCATTACGGTGGCGCCGGCGGTGGAAACATAGGACGTAGGCGCCTCGAGCGACTCAGGCTCGCGAAGAGGGGGGAGTTCGATGCCCTCCCCGGGTGATCGCACCCCCAGGATCGGATCTATCAGTCTGACCATCTCGGCCCCTTTCTGGAAGGGACGCTCTGGCGAACTCGGGGCCAGGAGATGACAGACTCCGGCAGGGTCTATCAGGTCGGGGCCGGGGACCCGGAAGGGCATCCGTGGCTTGGTACTTGCTATTTATTTTAGCAGATCGAAAGGGGCTCTCGGCCAAGGCATCATCGTGCAGGAGAAGAGGACGCGTCAGATCTTAACGGGGTGCGCAAACTCGCCATCGCGAGGCTGGGGCGGCGCGAACTGCTTTTTGTTCGC
This sequence comes from Actinomycetota bacterium, assembly GCA_005885025.1. Taxonomy (GTDB): domain Bacteria; phylum Actinomycetota; class UBA4738; order UBA4738; family UBA4738; genus AC-52. The sequence continues at coordinate 4,983 of VAYC01000322.1, forward strand.
TCCCGTCCTGGAGCCACGTTGTTCTGCAGTAGTAGCAGGACGTTGGTCGGGGGCTGACCAGAAAGCCGACCTGGACTGACTCGCAGACTGGACATCGAATCATTGCGTCCTTCCTCTCGATTCGTTGGGGGCGGGGGCGGCTGGCATCGCTACGGGGTGGGTCGCCCTACGCGGAGCAAGTCTGATACGTATTGCTCATTGTTCTAGCAGGTCACAAACGCGATCTCCTAGCCGACCTTCACCGCGACCAGACGCTCGATGATCCCCGCCCTGATACATGAGCAAAGTGTTGAGGAGCTTCCCGATGTCGACGCGATCCTGCACGACACGGCCTTCTCGATGGCAGAGGTGGCTTATGACAACGATCGCGGCATCGTGACAATCCCCTTTCATGCGTCCCCGCGGATGCACGACTTCCGCCTCTTGCGGCGCCGACGGAGGGCAGTCACGGGCGAAGGGCCTGAAGGCTACCTGTTGGAGGTGGCACGGGCCGTGGTCATCGTGTGCCGGGACGAGACGGTGGCCCGCCGCCGGTTCGGCATCGAAGGAGGCGGCGTCTGCTACACGCGGACCGGCCGTCCCTTCTTCGAGGATCCGGCGATAAAGGGCGTCTTCCTGGACCGGGTACGGATGGGGCTGGAGCGGAGCGGGCTGTGGGACGAACTCGGAACCGACTGGCTTGCCCTTGACTGCGAGGTGCTCCCGTGGTCCGCCAAGGCGCTGGAACTCCTTAAAGGTCAGTATGCGGCGGTTGGTACGTCAGCGAGGGCGGCGCTCACCGCGTCGATC
>VAYC01000322.1:5855-6249 GCA_005885025.1 Actinomycetota bacterium
GAGCGCTTCCCCGAGGCCTACGGCCGTTACTCCTGGAAGGTAAGCGGCATAGACGACCTCCGGCTGGCTCCGTTCCAAGTCCTCGCGGGGGAGGGCTGCACATACACCGACCGGGACCACGGATGGCACATGGGGGTCTCGGAGCGACTGGCGGAGGGGATCGCGAGTGCAATTTCCGGCGCTTCAAACTGGTAGTAATAGGCGACGGCAGTAGCGAAATGTGCGTCGCTGGCTGGCGCCTTCTCAGTAATGAAGGTTCTGAGGTCGCGCTTGCCAGAAGCTTGCACAGGCGTCGGTAAGGGCGGACATGGGACTCCACTCCGCTTCTCCCGGTTCAACCGGGACGACCTCTCCAGTACTCTTGCTCTTGAGCGGATGAGCATCGAAATTTCCG
>VAYC01000323.1:0-426 GCA_005885025.1 Actinomycetota bacterium
TGCCATGATCGCCAACGCGGTGTAACGGATCAGGCGGAGCCATTTCGTCACGCATCAGCCGGAACCTCACACGCCCCACTACCCTGAGCGAACAGAATTGTGAAGGTTCGGCACTTCGGTCCCACACGTCCCACAATCGTTTCGGTCCTGATCCGGCGCGCCTACTCGTGGACCTCGACCGTGAGCCAGTTCTCGAAGCAGTGGTTCCTGGCCAGGACGGTGACCCCGATGGTGGCGCGGCCGCCGAGTCCGGCCTCTTCGCCGAACACGTCCCGGAACAGGTCGGTGGCCCCGCTGGAGACCAGGTGCACCTCGTGGAACTCTGGCGTGCACACCACGAAGTTCAGCGATCGCACGATGCTCACCACCCTGTCCAGGGTCCCGATGGCATGGCGGATGCCCGCCAAGCAGTTGATCGCGGTGAGA
>VAYC01000323.1:447-1418 GCA_005885025.1 Actinomycetota bacterium
TACTCGGGGACGTGCCCCGATAGGAACAGGAGCGAACCCACCTGGTGATGCGCCTTCATGCTGCCGTAGTTGGGGCCGTAGTAGGGCGTCACCGAGTAGTCCGGGATGTCCAGCCCGAGCTCCCGCACCCTCGCCTCTGCCTCCATCGCGCTCCTCCCCGGGACGGGGGGTAAGGTAGCGCACTTGCAGGAGAGGGATCGCCTTCGCGAATGCGGGAACGTACAGGCGAGGCGAGATGTGGAACTAGGGTGGGGCGTCCCGAGACGACGCCCCACCCGCCTCTGCTTCCTACACAGGGCACTCAGGCCCTGGCGAAGGCTGGTCGATACGAAGCGCAACCGGAGGCACCCTCGCCGGCACGAAGTACGACGCGAAGAGCACCAGATCCGACGTGCCCTCGTTCCTGGCCAAATGGATCTCAGGAGGCAGGTTCGAGAACGATGTGCCGGGCCCGTAGTTGGTTCCCTTGGTGCAGTCGGTCGCGTGGTACAGGGTCAGGGTGCCGCTCAGGACGGTGACGAGGGTGAGCCCCGGGTGGCTGTGCCAGCCGAAAGTGGCTCCCGGCACCGCAACGACCCTCTGAACGGCGACTTCGATCGCTCCCTTGGTCTGAACCTTGACCTTGGTCCCGGGATCGAACTTCATGTTCACGTGGAGTGGCCGGTCGACCAGGGGCCCCCGAGCCGTCTCGGCGGTCACACCGTTTGGCGGTGTTGCCTGGGACCTCCCCACGACCAGCCCGAACAGGGCGGCGAGGGCGAAGATGATCAGGAGAGATTTCCGGAGCATGGTGGCTCTTCCTCCTCTCTTGCGGACAACGCTGCTTGTGGCGACGCCTTCAGCCCTCCGTCACCTCCTTCACCTAGTCAAGGCTGTGCTTCTTCCACAGCCGGAAGGACTCCTCGGTGAGGCGGCCATTGGTGAGGCTCTCGTCTGTATACATCACCTGGGCGTCCTCCGGGTAGGTCGTG
>VAYC01000323.1:1429-4320 GCA_005885025.1 Actinomycetota bacterium
GAACTCCTCCTCGTATTTCACATGTTGAGAAACTCGAACGATCGCTCCGTCCTCGACCGTGAGATCGAAGAAGCTTCCGCCAAACGGGCCCAAGCCGATCTCCTCGGACCTGAGGGAATGGAAGTCGTAAAAGCAACGAACGCTAGTCCCAGAAGCCGAGGCGCCAAGAACCTCACAGCGGCCGAGCATCTGCTTGTAGCCCATTGCTTCGAGCCAGGAGTTCCGCAGTTGGAGGCCTTCTTGTGTCCGCCGACGCCCGAGATATCGGCGTCGTCGGCCAGATAGGTGATCGCCCGGTCGATGTCGAAGGCGCCATACGCCTCGACGAACCCCGTGGCGACCTCCACCGCTCCAGCATCCGGGGCAACCGACGTTGGGTCGCCCGCAGTTGCAGCCGCCTTCTCTCGCCGGGGCGAGTCCCCCGGACCAGAGCACGCAACCAGGACAATTGCCGCCATGACGGCGAATGCACCGAGCCTCATCCCGACCGCAAGACGTCGACGACGCCTGTTTTGCCGATCAGGGCCACCTGGATAGGGCTCGACCTTCCCTATCAACATGGTCAACACCTCCCTCGCACCCCTAAGTACCGGAACGGGGTTACAGAAGGGTTTCAGCGGTCTAACGCGGCCGACCTGATGCTTCGAGCGAGCGACTCGCGCGACGCCTGAAACGGTCCTGTAGTGCCCCTCCCATACAAGCGCTCCCGAGACGTCCTATCGTTCCTCCAGGGCTCGGAGGCCAGGATGCGGCGCATGCGAGTGAGCGAACCCGCGAGTCGGCACCGAGCTGGCCGCGTCGATCGACCATCCAAAAATCGTCCTGATCTACGAGGCCCTCGCCCTGATCTTCGTGGGCTGCCGGAGGACCGGTGCCAGAGCCTTTACTGGGGCGTTGTCCTACTCGGCTCCAGCTGGCTGCGGCCCTACTCCTCGATCTGCTGTATCAGGAACTGTCTGTCCGCTTCCGTCGCTGCGAGGTGGGCGGCGCGTTCGAACGCCGCCCGCGAAGCATCCCGTTGTCCGAGCCGACGCAACAACGTGCCGCGGGCCGCGTGCAACAGGTGATAGCTGTCGAGGTCCCCTGCGATCGCGTCGATCTTGGTGAGCGCTGCGCCCGGACCCTCGACCTCGGCGATGGCGATGGCCCGATTGAGGGCGACCACAGGCGTGGGCATGACCGAGAGCAGGCGATCGTAGAGGGCGACGATCTGGGGCCAGTCGGTCGCCTCGAATGAGTCGGAGGCGCAGTGCACGGCCTGGATCGCGGCCTGGAGTTGGAAGGAGCCGGGTTGGCCGCGGCGGATGCAGGCGCGCACGATCGCATGTCCCTCTTCGATCATCGCGCGGTCCCACGTGGTTCGGTCCTGATCGCGCAGGAGCACGAGCGCTCCCTCCGACGTGCGCGCTGGCACCCGCGATTCGCTGAGCAGCATGAGTGCGAGCAGGCCCGCCGCTTCGGGCTCGTCGGGCATCAACTCGACCAGGGCCCGAGCCAGCCGGATCGCCTCGCTCCGCAACGAGGCCCGCTCCGGATCGTCGAGCCCGGTGTTGTAGATGAGGTACAGGACCGACAGGACCGACCGGAGTCGCTCGGGGAGGTCGGCTTCTTCGGGCACTCGATAGGGGATCTTGGCGGCCTTGATCTTGTACTTGGCTCGGACGAGCCGCTTCGCCATGGTCGATTCGGTCACCAGGAAGGAGCGGGCCACCTCCTCCACGCTCAGGCCGCCGAGAAGTCGGAGGGTCAGAGCCACTCGGTGCTCTGGTCGCAACGCGGGGTGGCAGCACGTGAAGATCAGCCGGAGTCGGTCATCGCTCACGGGCCCGTCTTCTTCTCGCTCCCCATCGGCCGGGCCCTGGGAGCGAGTCGCGACGGTACCAAGCTGCTCGAGGAGCACCCGGCCACGCGCCGTGCGGCGAAGATGGTCGATCGCCCGGTTCCGTGCGGTCGTGACGATCCACCCCGCCGGGTTGGGTGGGATGCCGTCGCTTCGCCACCTCTCGCTGGCAAGGGCGAACGCCTCCTGGACGGCGTCTTCGGCAAGCGTGATGTCACCGAAGATGCGGACCAGCGCGGCGACCGCTTGGCCGTAGGCCTCACGGAAGACGCGCTCAACATCGGTCGCTGCCCCGTGGGCCGCAACGGTGGGCGTCACGCCTGGACGCGCCCGGTCGCCCGGAATGGGCGGACCTCGATCGGATGGCCGATGGCGTCCACGACCTTGCGGGCCCACGCCAGCGCGGCATCGAGGTCGTCCGCGTTGATGATGTAGAACCCGGCGATGTGCTCCTTCGCCTCGACGAAGGGCCCGTCGGTCATGGTCACATCGCCCTCTTCCATGCGGAGTACGGTGGCCGCATCCGGGTCGTGGAGCGCGCCGCCGAAGACGAACGTACCAGTCGCCTCCATCTCGTCCTCGAGGGCCACGACCCGCTTCATGAACGTCTCCATCTCGCCGGGGGTCATCGGCGCCCCGGAGACCTCGCCTTCCACGGCGTAGGTGGACAACAGGTACTGGCTCATGAGTGACTCCTCCCGTCAGTGCGGGTCGTTCCCGCGCTCACCCTGCTTACGAATGGGATCCGCCGACGAGGACACCCGCGGCAAGAATAGTGCCGAATGATCCGCGCTCCCGAGGGTGGCGGCGCGGGGCCCGCTCGCGGACTAGGCCTCATGCGTGGGGGGAGAGGAGCCGGAGAAGGCGGGTGGACGGTGAGCGATGAGCGCCGCTGACCAGATCTCGTCCAGGAGTGTCGACGACCTCGCCCCTCTCCTGCGCGCCTGGCCGGTCGACCAGGTGTCCGCCGGCGTCACCGACTCAGAGCGCACCCTCGCGCTCGCCGGGGATCCCGATTGGCCTACGCGGATCGCTTCGGTGAGCAAGCTCT
>VAYC01000331.1 GCA_005885025.1 Actinomycetota bacterium
CACCCGTGAGCGGAGCTTCCTCACCCTCAGCAGGCGTCCTCCCGGGACGTCCTGCGCGGGGCCCAGGACCCAGCCCGAAACGGTTCGGCCGTGGAACGGTACCGACACCAGGCTCCCTGTGCCGGCATCCTGCTCCCCGTCCAACAGGTAGGTGAATGGCCGGTCGAGGGCGAGCTTCGGTACGGCGACGCAGACGTCGACAGGACCCGACAGGCGGTCGGGCGGTGGGTGGCTACTCGAGGGCCCGGCGGAGCTCGTCGGCTCGGTCGGTCTCCTCCCAGGAGAACCCCTTCCGGCCGAAGTGGCCGTAGGCCGCGGTCTCCTTGTAGATGGGCCGCCTCAGATCGAGGGTGTGGATGATGGCCGCGGGACGGAAGTCGAACATCTCCTCGATCACGCCCCGCACGCGGTTCGGGTCCACCTGGTGCGTCCCGAACGTGTCGATGGAGAGGGATACCGGGTGGGCCGTGCCGATGGCGTATGCGACCTGCAGCTGTACCCGGTCGGCCAGCCCGGCCGCGACCACGGTCTTCGCCACGTACCGAGCCATGTAAGCGGCGGAACGGTCCACTTTGGTCGGGTCCTTCCCGGAGAAGCACCCCCCACCGTGCGGAGCCATCGACCCGTAGGAATCGACCATGATCTTCCGGCCGGTGAGCCCGGTGTCGGCCTTCGGCCCGCCGATCTCGAAGCGGCCGGTCGGGTTGACGAGGATGCGCAGGCCCTCGGCGTCCAGGTCCATCTCCTTGAGCACCGGCTCGATGACCTCGGCCTCCACGTCAGGCCGCAGGAGCGTCTCGATGTCGACCTCTTCGCGGTGCTGCGCGGAGATCACCACGGTATCGACGCGGACGGGACGGCCGTCGTCGTACTCGATGGTGACCTGGCTCTTGCCGTCCGGCCGAAGGTAGGGAAGGACCCCGGCTCGGCGAACGTCGGCCAGGCGCTTGGCCAGCCGGTGGGCCACCGCGATCGGCATCGGCATCAGCTCTTCGGTGTCCCGGCACGCGTAGCCGATCATCATCCCCTGGTCGCCCGCCCCGGTCTCGTCGAACCTGTCGGCGGCTCCGTCCAGCCGTACCTCGAAGGACTTGTCGACACCCATGGCGATGTCGGTGGATTGCGGCTGGATGGCCACGATCACCCCACAGGTCTCTCCATCGATCCCGAACTTGGCGTCGGTGTAGCCGATGCTCTTGACGGTGTCTCTCACGACTTTCGGGATCTCCACGTACGTGCTGGTGGTGATCTCGCCGGCCACGAAGACGACGCCGGTCGTCACCAGGGTCTCGCACGCGACGCGCCCCAACGGGTCGTCGGTCAGCACCGCGTCGAGCACGGCGTCGGAGATCTGGTCGGCCAGCTTGTCCGGATGGCCCTCTGTGACCGATTCGGAGGTGAACAGGTATCGCTGCCCCATGGTCCGGCGGATTATAGCGGCTCGATCTGACGCTCAGGCTTCGAGCGAATAGGTAGGCCGACCTTGTGATTCGGTCGCGCCCAGCCCACCGGAAAGCGCGTCGCACCGACGGGAGCGACTTTGCCGGATCTCCTCTATGAGCTCCCGGACGACACGGTGACCCATGTCTCGCCGAAAGTGGGCATCAAACTCGACCACCACGGCCAGAACGGTCGTCATCCGGACGCCGATCTCCTGCTCCACATCGCTCAGGTCGGCGATGGGATGCCCAACCGCTGCTGCGTTCAGGCAGGATTCCGCGTCATGCTTCAGCCAGTCCCTCTCAGCCCAGACCTGCATCCGTTCGAGCGCTTCGGTCGGGTACTCGTTCAAGAGCTTCTGGAGCGTGGCTTGGCTCTCCCAGCCGAGGTCTTTCGAGACGATGAAGTCCTGCCAGAGCTCGTTCACGTCCTTTTTCTCGTTCATGTGTTCCTCCCCGAGAACAGCGCAACCAACCGGTCGCAGACGGCCCTCGCCAATGCGGACTTGGTCCACTCTCCCAGCGGGGTGTCGTCACCCTGCCGGGCCAGGATGGCGGCCCGGTTGGTGTCGGACCCGAAACCCGTGCCCGGGCGGCCGACCTCGTTGACGACGATCAGGTCGAGGTTCTTCTCGGCCAGCTTCCGGCGGGCTTCGTCTTCGAAGTCTCCGGTCTCGGCCGCGAACCCCACCAGGATCTGCCGCTCCTTGCGCTTGCCGAGCGTGGCCAGGATGTCCGTGGCGGGCTCCAGAGCGAGGGGCGGTGGACCTGATTCCTTCTTCAGCTTCTCCGGGGACGGCGCCTTGGGGCGCCAATCGGCCACCGCCGCCGCCATCACGACCGCGTCGGCTCGCGGATAGCGATCGGTCACCGCGGCGGCCATCTCTCCGGCGGTCTCCACACGAACGACCTGCATCCCGGGAGGGTCGGGGAGGCTCACGGGGCCGGTGATGAGCGTCACCTCCGCGCCGCGACGCGCCGCCTCCCGAGCCACCGCAAACCCCATCTTCCCCGTGGAACGGTTCGCCAGGAAACGCACGGGGTCGATCGGCTCATGGGTCGGGCCCGCTGTCACGACGACCCGCCGCCCCTTCAGGTCTTGGATCGCTCCGAGTTCCCGGACCACGGCCGCCAGGATCTCCTCGGGCTCGACCATGCGCCCCACTCCCTCGTCTCCGGCGGCGAGCGGCCCTGCGGACGGCCCCACGACCACAGCGCCGCGCTCGACCAGGGTGTCCACGTTCCGGCGCGTGGCGGGGT
>VAYC01000325.1 GCA_005885025.1 Actinomycetota bacterium
CTTTCGGTACGACTACTCCAAGAAGGAATTGGAGGAGTGGGTCCCAAAGGTGGAATCCCTCGCCGAGCGAGCGAAGGAAACGCACGCCATCATGAACAACTGCTATCGAGATCACGCCGTGCGCAGCGCTCGCCAGCTTGCAGCGCTGCTCGAATAGCAGATTTCGTCTTCGATTGCTGCGAACCGCGGATTCTTGGAGTTGCAGGGAGTGTGCATGGCCCTCTATGGTCAGTCGTTGGGAGGTGGCTTTGTATGGACGAAAGGGACCGGGAAGACAACAGAGTGAGAGAGTGGGGGTTCGCAGGGGTAGGCGCTGCGGATCCCGCGGCTGAGGCCGCCAGACGGCGGGCAGACGAACTCGCAGCGGAGCGAGCGCGCCAGCAAGCCGCCGAAGCGCTGCAGAGCGCGATGACGCGGGGTCAGAGCGCTCCCGCGCCGGCGCGCCCAACGGCCAAGCGAGCCACTCGAACCACTGGTCGCAGGAAGTCCACGGCGAAGCGCAGGACGACCAGGGCCAAGTCCTCGGCGAAGCGTGCCACGCGCAAGTCCGTCGCCAAGCGCAGCGGCCGGAAGTCCACGGCCAAGCGGAGGACCTCCCGCGCGAGGTCGACCGCGAAGCGGCGGGTTACTGGCGCCAAGTCCCGTGCGAAGCGCCGGGTGACGCGGGCCAGGTCGACCGTGAAGCGCCGGGTGACTCGTGCGAAATCCGCAGTGAAGCGCCGGACGACCCGCGCCAGGGCTGCCGTGAAGCGAGCTGGTCGGAAGTCTGCAGCCAAGCGGGCCACTCGAAAGTCCGCGGCGAAGCGGGCCACTCGAAAGTCCGCGGCCAAGCGCCGGACGACTCGGGCCAGGTCCACCGCCAAGCGCCGGACGACTCGGGCCAGGTCCACCGCCAAGCGCCGGACGACTCGAGCCAGGTCCACCGCGAAGCGGAGGACGGGCCGGGCGAAGTCAACGGCCAAGCGGAGGACCACGCGCGCCAAGTCAAGGGCCAAGCGGTCCACCGCTAAGCGAGGCACGCGCTCGCGCCGTTCCCGATAGCGCTCAGAACCAGGCGTTGCCGTGGGCGTCCGGCTCACGGATGATGCCTGCATGGGCAAGCGGCGATCGGACGACCAGGCGGGTCCGGGCAAGCGCTTCTTCCTGATGCTTCTCGGGCTCGCGGGCCTGGGCGTCGGCGTCTGGCTGTTCCGCTCGCGCCGTCGAAAGAGCTAGGGTCCGCTTCCCGTACGGGGCAGGGCGGTTTCCGCGTGATATCGCCCGAGCTCCGGAAAGACCCGGGCGAGTGCGAGCACACCGAGCACGCACGCCACCCCCCCTGATACCACCGAGAACCAGGGAGAGACCAGCGTCGCCACGCCGCCCGCCTCGAAGTCCCCCAGCCGGGGACCGCCCGTCACCACCATGATGTGCACGGCTGAAAGGCGACCCCGCAGCGCGTCCGGGACATTGAGCTGGAGGATCGCCCCCCTGAACACCGCGCTCACCACGTCCGCGGCTCCCGCGAAGAAGAGGAAGAACAACGCCAGTCCGAACAGCCGGCCGGACAGCCCGAAGCCGGTGATGGCTGCCCCCCACAATGCGACCGCCCAGATCACCGCCCGCCCCTGGTGCCGAACGCGCCCCACCCACCCGGCCGTCAGCGCTCCCACCAGCGCCCCGGCCGCGGGCGCGGCGTAGAGGAAGCCGAGCCCTCGCGGCCCGACCCGAAACACGGTGAGTGCCAGCACAGGGAACAGAGCGCGGGGCATCCCGAAGACCATGGCGTCGAGGTCGATCAGGAAGGTCGAGATCAACACCCGTTTCCCACGCAGATACGCGAACCCCTCCTTGATCTCCTGCCACGGGCTCGTCCCGGCGCTCACATCATCCCGTTGAGGCGGAAGCGGCCGGATGGCGAGGACCGTGGCAAAGGACGCCGCGAAGCTGACGACGTCCGCCCCGTAGGCCCACGTCAGGCCGAACCGAGCCAGGATGAGACCCGCTACCGCCGGGCC
>VAYC01000332.1:0-3599 GCA_005885025.1 Actinomycetota bacterium
AGCAGGTTGAGATAAGGGCTCGGGACGCGATCCTGGTGGAGGACGCAGCGCTGATCCGGATGATGGGGATGCCGGTCCTGGAGGCGTTGCCCTCCCCCGGGGCCCCCTACGAGCGGACCGACCCGTTCATCCTCGTGCACGAAGGCCGGTTCGGCCTCTCCGAGATGGCCAGCAAGGACACGAAGCATCCGCACCGGGGATTCGACAACCTCTGGTACGTGCTGCGGGGCTCGGCGAGCACCGGCCACAACACGGGGCCGGGCGGAGCCATGGAAAGGGCACGCCTGTCCGAGGGGTCGCTCCTGTGGCTCAGGACTGGGCGAGGAGCGTGGCACGCCGAGGCGGTGGGAGCCGACGAGGTCGAGGAGGGCCACGGCGACATCGAGTTCCGGAGCGTGCTGTTCTGGGTGAACCTGGCCCGGAAGGACAAGGACGTCGAACCCAGTGCGCAGGTGGTGCACCCGGACCAGATCCCGACGCGGCAGCAGGGCGACGCAGCGGTTCGCGTCCTGGTCGACGAGCGCTCTCCGGTCCAATTGGGGACTCCGGCTCTGATCCTCGACGTCGAACTGCCCGAGGGCGGAACGGTCACGACACCGGTGCCGCCCGAATTCCAGGGCTTTGTCTACATGCTGGAAGGCGAGGCCGCCTTCGGGGGGAACGTGCGGCCGGCCAGACCTCCCCAACTGGTCCTTATGGGCCCTGGAGAGGAGTTCGGCGTGACGGACGCCGCTCCCGGCACTCGGTTCATGCTCATGGCAGGCAAGCCATACGGCGAAGCGCCCATGTTCAACGGACCGTTCGTCGATTAGACGAGAACCAAATCCGTGCCGGTCCGGTAGGGAAGAGGCCTGTCGATCGGCGTGATCTCTGCTAAGCGGGCGACGCCGCGCGCCGGTCGAGTCCGACCGCGTGCCACGGCCGTCTTCCACGGCGTCGCCTCTACGCCCGAGGCTTTCGTCGACCAGCCGGTCAGCTCAGCCGCCTAGGCCCGGCGAAGAGGCGGGGAGCTCGATTCCTCAACTCTATTTGCATATGCACCTACTTGGTCGTAAGGTATGTGCAAGCGCAAGCATACAGGGCGCGAGGCAGCCTCAGGAAAGGAGTGGCGAGCATGAGCAGCCAGGAGATGACCCAGACCGCGGTCCAGGGCCGGGAGTATCAGGGGGTGTCGATCCCGCCGGTCGGAACGTACGAGCTCGACCCGACCCACACGGTCGTCGGGTTCGTGGCACGACACATGCTGTCGAAGGTTCGGGGACAGTTCACAGAGTTCGCCGGAACGATCGAGGTCGGGCACTCGCCGCAGGACTCGCACGTCGTCGTCGAGGTGAGGACCGGGAGCATCACGACGCACACCGAGAAGCGAGACCAGCACCTGATGAGCGGCGACTTCCTGGAGATCGAGAAGCACCCGGTGCTGGCGTTCAAGAGCACCGCCGTCCGGCCGACGGGTGGGACGTCCTTCGAGCTCGACGGCAACCTCACGATCAAGGGCATCACGAAGCCGGTCACCCTCGCGGGGGAGTTCCTGGGGTGGGGACCGGACATGGAGGGCAAGCCGATGTTCGCCGCTTCCGCGCGGACGACGATCGACCGCGAGGACTGGGGGATGACCTGGAACGTGGCGGTCGAGGCGGGCGGCTTCCTGGTAGGCAAGAAGGTCGACCTCGAGATCGAGGTCGAGGCGCATCGCGTCAGCTGAGCGTTCGCAGCGTCTGAGACTTAGCGAGTTCAAGGAGGAAGGACATGACCACCGCAATCATCGGTACGGGGAACATCGGCACGGCGGTCGCCCGGCATCTCGTGGACGGCGGGGAACGCGTCGTCCTGGCCGCACGTGAGGAATCGGATGCGACGGCGCTCGCGACCGAACTGGGCGAGCTGGCGAGTGCTGCCTCCGTCGAGAAGGCGATCACGGACGCGGATGTCGTGGTGTTCGCGGTCTGGCTCGACACGCTCAAGGATCTGATCGCCCAGCACGCAGACCTGCTCAGGGGCAAGGTCGTCGTCGATCCGTCGAATCCGGTCGCGCAGGACGCCGACGGCCGGTTCGTTCGGACCCTTCCCGACGGCCAGTCCTCGGGCTCTGTCGTCGCCGGGTTGCTCCCCCCGGAGGCCCACTTCGTGAAGGCGTTCGGCACACTCGGCGCCGAGTCACTTGCCTCGGAGGCCAACCGGACCCCGCGGGCGGTGCTGTTCTACGCGACCGATGACGACCAGGCTGCCGCCGCGATCGAGGGACTCATCACAGCAGCCGGGTTCGACCCGGTGAAGGCGGGCGGAGTGGACGCCGCCCTGCGCATCGAGACGTCCGGCGACCTGCACCAGTTCGGAGGACTGAACGGGAAGGTGCTCGACGCCGGCGAGGCCCGCACCGCTCTCGCGGCGGCCGCATGACGTTGGGCGTCGGGATCATCGGGGTCAGTCCCGTCCGGGGCTGGGCCGCGACCGCGCACATCCCGGCACTACGTGCGCTGCCGAACTACGAGTTCCGGGCACTCAGCGCCCACAGCGCGGAATCCGCGCGCGCAGCAGGCGACATGTTCGGGGTCAGCGCGGTGTTTTCAGATCACGAGCAGCTGGTGATTCAACCAGACATCGACGTAGTCGCCGTTACGGTCAAGGTCCCGCACCATCGAGAGCTCGTCTCCGCCGCACTTGCCGCCGGCAAGGCCGTGTACTGCGAATGGCCACTCGGCCGCGACCTCGACGACGCGCGAGCGATGGCTTCGTCGGGTTGCAGGCTCGCCAAGCCCCGGCGATCGAGTTCGTCCAAGAGCTGCTCAGCGACGGGTACGTCGGGGAGGTGCTGTCGACGACCATGGTCGGGCTGTCGGTCCCGGGCGACGTCGTAGGCCAGCCCAACGCCTACATGCTCGACAAGTCGAACGGGGCCAACGTGCTCACGATCGCTGTCGGCCACAGTCTGGACATCTTGAACCACGTACTGGGTGAGTTCGCCGACCTCTCGGCCCTGTCGGCCCTTCGCAGGCCGCTCATCACCATCGAAGAGACCGGGGAGCAGATCGTGAAGACGGCGGCCGACCAGATCGCGGTGATCGGCACCCTCACGTCCGGGGCGACCGCCAACATCCACGTACGAGAGGCCGCGGCCGGCGGCACCGGGTTCCTGTGGGAGATCAACGGGAGCGACGGGACGCTCCGGATCACCGCCGAAGCCGCACAGCCCCAGATCTTTCCCCTGACCGTGGCGGGAGCAAAAGGAGGGATCGAGCCCGTCGAGCTTGCCGTCCCGGCGGTGCTGATACAGAAGTGGCCCGCGCTCACCGGCCTGGAAGGGGCGCCCGCCTTCAACGTGGGGCGCGCCTACGCAGTGTTCGCGGCGGACATGGACAACGGGACTCACAGTGTGCCGGACTTCGCCGACGCCGTCCGGCGCCACGAGGTCATCGCCGCCATCGAAAGGTCCGCGGCGTCAGGGGAACGCGTGAAGGCGTAGCCCGTAGAGCTCGGCGGACGGCGGTTGAAAAGAGCGAAGCGAGATCGCGTCCCATCACCACTTCGACCGCCCGAAGCCTCCTTCTGGCCGAGTCTTCATCCGACCATCTCCAGGGCCCGCACCGGAACCCTCCCCC
>VAYC01000332.1:3675-4067 GCA_005885025.1 Actinomycetota bacterium
GCCAGGCGATCCGACATGCCCTGTAGGCCGGTCCGATACGACGTGCTCGACTTATGGGACCCCGCCCCGCGTCCTGTACCGCGAAGGTGAGATGGCCGTCCTCCACCGAGAGCCGGACGATCGCCTTCGAAGCTCCCGCGTGCTTGGCCGCGATCCTCCGCCATGCCCCGAGGGGATCACAGGCAACGTCTCTAAGACCTGCCGCTACTACGGAATCACGCGGCAGGCCTATCGCGCGTGGCTCCGCCGCTCCGAGGAGCTGGGCCTGGAAGGGCTGCGCGACCGCTCACGCAGACCCCACGTGAGCCCGAATGCCACGAGGACGGAGGTGGTCGGCAAGATCGTGTGAGTCCGCCGCACCAGTCGGCCAACCTTTTCCGTCCGGGATACAC
>VAYC01000339.1 GCA_005885025.1 Actinomycetota bacterium
CTGTGGGGGAAGAGCACGGTCTCGATGGGGCCGTTCCAGGTCCTCCTGAGCTCCCGCTTCGGACACGGAGACACGGTCATCTCACTCCCACCCTTCGGCCACCTCACCGCCGACACGCACCTGGCGCCCCTTCGCTTCACCGCCTCCCTCCAGGGCGTGCGGCTCAACGATCTCGCGGAGTCGGTCCGGCAACGGGGCATCGACGGCCTGGTTGACCGTGTGGAGACCGATGCCCTGAAACAAGTGATCCCGTTCGCGCTCCGGCTCTTCGCCGTTGCGATGGTCGGCGCGATCATCCTTGCGCTCCTGGTGTTTCGAATGCGGTGGCGATCGGTGGCCTTTTCGTTGCTGGCGGCCCTCATCGCGGTGGGGGGCAGCGAGACGTTGGCGTGGCGGACTTACCATTCCGATGCCCTGCTCAGCCCGAGCTACTCGGGCTCGCTCGCGCTGGCACCCAAGCTGATCGGGCCCGCCCAGACGGCCATCGACAAGATCGACGACTTCCGGGCCGAGCTGTCGCGGGTCCTGTCGGGGGCGGTGCGCGTGTACAGCTCGATCCAATCGCTCCCGCAGACGGCGAACGACGAGATCCGGGTCCTGCACATTTCCGACATCCACCTTTCGCCGCTCGGGATGAGCTTCGCAAAACAGGTTGCCGACGCCTTCGACGTCGATTTCGTCCTCGACACCGGCGACCTCACGTCGTTCGGAACGAACGTCGAGAACCAGCTGATCCTGGCCGGCGTGGCGTCGTTCCACCAGCCGTACGTGTTCGTGCGAGGGAATCACGACTCCCTGTCGCTGCAGGACGACCTCGAGAGGATCCCCGGCGTAATCGTCCTGGACGGCCAGGTCAAGCGCGTCGACGGCCTCGTCGTCTACGGGCTGGGCGATCCCGTGTTCACGCCGAACAAGCAGGCCGCCGGCGACGACGCGCAGATCGCGGCGCGGGTGCGAAGCGTGGGGCCCCGGATCCTGGACAGCGTGTCGAAGATGCGTGCCCCGCCGGACATCGTGGCCGTCCACGACGATCGGATGGCCGAAGCCGTGGCGGGACACGTGCCACTCGTGGCGTCCGGGCACTTCCACGTGCCGAGCGCCCGGGTCATCGACGGGACCCTGTATCTGCGGATCGGGTCGACCGGGGGAGCCGGGGCGAACGTGTTCACCCAGGTGGGGGGCGTTCCGCTGTCGGCCGAGGTGCTGTACTTCTCTCGAACCACCCCGCGGGTGCTGGTGGCGTACGACCTGATCGAGCAGTCTCCGGAGAGCGGGAGCCTGACGGTTCGCCGCCACCTCATCTCGGAGGACTTCGGCACCTTGGTGCCGATCCCACCGTCGCCCTCGCCGAGCGAAAGCCCGTCGCCGGCGGGTACCTCGACGCTCACTCCCACCAGCTCGGCCTCGGTGTAGACGCGGGCTCGAGCGGCCCGAGGCTACAATCCGGGCACGTCGACCGAAGAGACGAACGCGCCAGAACGCAGTTCAGACCTTTCTCAGGCTCTGGGCTTCGCCGGGCCGGTGGCGCCCTCGCCGGTCGGGCGCAGCCCCTTCCCGCCCATCGCCGACTACGCGTTCCTCTCCGACCGCGAGTCCAACGCACTGGTGGCGCCGAGCGGCAACGTCGAATGGATGTGCCTCCCCCGACCAGACAGCCCGAGCGTGTTCGGCGCCATGCTCGACCGTTCGGCTGGCGGGTTCCGGCTCGGGCCCGCCGACGTCATGGTCCCGGCGGGCCGTAGCTACCTGCCGGGCACGCTGGTCCTGGAGACCACGTGGCAGACGAAGTCCGGATGGGTGATCGTTCGCGACGCCCTGACCATCGGCGCCTGGTACAGCAAGGAACGCCTGAGCGGCTGGCTCCGGCCCCCCGGCGACTTCGAGGCGCAACACTGCCTCCTCCGCACCCTGCGATGCGTCAACGGCTACGTCGAAGTTGGCCTGAACTGCGAACCGGCCTTTGACTACGGACTGGTCGACGCGCGCTGGGCGTACGCCGGGGAGGGCTACGAGTCGGCCATCGCGAAGGGGCGCGACGGTGACCCCTCCCTGCTGCTCGCCACGAGTTTCCGATTGGGCCTGGAAGGGCGCGCGGCCCACGCCTACAGCCGGCTCAAGGAAGGCGAGACTGCGTTTGCCGCGTTGTGTTGGGGCGACGTGGGTCCTCCGGCGACGTGGGACGAAGCGGCCGACCGGATGTGGAGGACCGGGGACTACTGGCGCACGTGGCTGCACCACGGAGAGTTTCCCGACCACCCGTGGAACGTCTACCTCGAGCGAAGCGCACTCACGCTGAAGGGGCTCATCTACGTCCCTACGGGAGCACTGCTGGCCGCGGCCACGACCTCGCTGCCGGAGACGCCCGGCGGGCCGCGCAACTGGGATTACCGCTACAGCTGGATCCGGGACTCCACCTTCGCCTTGTGGGGCTTGTACACGCTGGGGTTCGAGTACGAAGCGAACAACTTCTTCTATTTCATCGCCGACGCCTGCGGGGACGACCCGAGCCTCCAGCCCATGTACGGGGTGGGTGGGGAGAAGGAGCTGGACGAGCGCACCCTGGATCACTTGACGGGATACGAGGGCGCCCGCCCCGTTCGCATCGGCAACGGCGCGTACCGGCAAGAGCAGCACGACGTGTGGGGCTCGGTGATGGACTCCGTGTACCTGCACACGAAATCGCGAGATGCCCTCCCCGAGCAGGTGTGGCCGTTCCTCAAGCGCCAGGTCCAGAACGCCGTAGCCCATTGGCACGAACCCGACCGCGGGATCTGGGAGGTCCGGGGGGAGCCGAAGCACTTCACGTCCTCGAAGGTCATGTGCTGGGTGGCCTGCGACCGGGGCGCCCGCCTGGCGACCTGGCCTCGCAGTGGCAGAAGGTGGCCGACGAGATCAAGGAAGATGTCCTCGAGCACGGCGTGGACGCCCGGGGCGTTTTCGTCCAGCACTACGACACCAAGGCACTGGATGCCTCGCTCCTGTTGTTGCCGCTCGTGCGATTCCTCCCGCCAGACGACGCGCGCATCCGCAACACCGTTCGGGCCATCGCCGACGAGCTGACCGTGGACGGATTGGTCCTGCGGTACCGCCCCGAGGAGACCGACGACGGCCTGGGAACCGAGGAAGGCGCGTTCGCCATCTGCTCGTTCTGGCTGGTGTCGGCGCTCGTGGAGATCGGCGACGTCGTCCGGGCCAAACAGCTCTGCGAACGGTTGCTGTCGTACGCGAGCCCCCTGGACCTCTACGCGGAGGAGATCGACCCGCGGAGCGGGCGGCACCTCGGGAACTTCCCGCAGGCCTTCACCCACCTGGCGCTGATCAACGCCGTGGTGCACGTGATCCGTGCCGAGGAGCAGGAGAGCATGCGCTTCGCTCCAGCTCGGCCAGCCGCTACCGGCTAGCGCGAGCATCCCAACTAGTTCAAGGCCTTGGTAATGGCAAGCCATGACGCACATGCTCGTCTGCCTGGAACGTACGTGGAAGCGTACGTTGAAACGTGCGATTCAGGAGCGTGGGTCAATCTGCAGCTCCAGGCGAGTGCCCGCGTTAGCCGGCGGCCATGCGCTTCAGCGCGTGCAGCTTGTTCTGGGCATCGAGGGCAGCGACCTTGTACGACTCGGCCAGCGTCGGGTAGTTGAACACCGTGTCCAAGAGGTAGTCGAGCGTGCCGTCGTTGCCCATCACCGCCTGGCCGATGTGCACGACCTCGGTTGCGCCCGTCCCCAGAACGTGCACACCCAGGATGCGACGGTCCTCCGGCGACACCAGGATCTTGAGCATGCCGTAAGCCTCGCCGAGGATCGCCCCACGGGCCAGCTCCTTGTACCTGGACAACCCGACTTCGTAGGGGATGCCGGCCTCGGTCAGCTCCTGCTCCGTCTTTCCCACGAAGCTGATCTCGGGAATCGTGTAGATCCCGAGCGGGAAGAGCTCACGGATGGTTCGAACCTCCTGCCCGAAGGCGTCGAGCGCGGCGATCCGTCCCTGCTCCATGGCCGTCGCCGCCAGGCTGGGGAACCCGATCACGTCCCCGACGGCGTAAATGTGCGGGACGGCCGTTTGGAACGTGGGGCCGACCTCGATCTGCCCTTTCTCGTCCGCCTTCACACCGGCCCGTTCGAGCCCGAGCTGGTCGGTTGCCCCCTCTCGTCCGGCCGAGTACAGGACCGCCTGGGCGGCGATCCGCTTCCCGCTGGCGAGCTGGACGATGGCGCCCTCTTGCACCGCCTCCACGGCGGTCACTTCCTCGCCCAACCGGAACGTCACGCCGAGGTCGCGCAGGTGATGCTGGAGCCCCTCCACGATCTCGTCGTCGCAGAAGTCGAGGATCCGCCGGCGCTTGTCCACCACCGACACCTTCGTCCCGAGGGCGGCGAAGATCGAGGCATACTCGATCCCGATCACGCCGGCGCCAACGACGACCAGCGACCCGGGAATGCGGTCCATCTCCAAGAGCTCGTCCGAGTCGAAGACGGTCCGGCCGTCGAACTGCACGGTGGGAGGCCGGAGGGGGCGGGTTCCAGCGGCAATCACGATGTTGTCGGCGGTGACTTGCCGCGTGCTTCCGTCGTGCCGCGTGACCTCGACCGTGTGCGGGTCGGAGAAGGCCGCCGAACCGTCCATCAGCGCCACGTGATTCCTGGCGAGCTGGTCCCGGATCACGTCGGTCTCCCGCCGGATGACGTCCTCGTACCGGGTGCGAAGGTCATCGACGGTGATCTCTTCCTTCACCCGGTAGCTCTGGCCGTACACGCCGCGTTGCGCGAACCCGGTGAGATGGAGGACTGCCTCGCGGAGCGTCTTCGAAGGGATCGTGCCGCTGATCACGCACACGCCGCCCACCTGACG
>VAYC01000341.1 GCA_005885025.1 Actinomycetota bacterium
GAGCTTCAACGCTCGTGATCTCAGGCTTCCAGGCAAGGCGCCGCTCATTCTATACAGGGTCTGTGTGGAGCTTGAACGACTAGGCGGGAGCACCAACCGGCTCGCGGCGGCGTTCCCTCGAGATGCCCAGGACCTCCGCCAGGAACATCCCCGTGTAGGAGGCGGGATCCTTGGCCACAGCCTCCGGCGGTCCCGCGGCCACGAGGTCACCTCCGGCGTCGCCACCCTCCGGCCCCAGGTCGATGATCCAGTCGGCCGTCTTGATGACATCGAGGTTGTGTTCGATGACCAGGACCGTGTTCCCCGCCGCTACCAGCCGCTCCAGCACGGACAGGAGCTTGCGGATGTCGTCGAAGTGCAGGCCCGTCGTCGGCTCGTCCAGAATGTAGAACGTCCGCCCCGTAGCCCGCTTCGACAGCTCCGAGGCGAGCTTCACCCGCTGGGCCTCGCCACCGGACAACGTGGGCGCCGGCTGCCCCATCCGGATGTAGCCCAGGCCGACGTCGGACAGCGTCTGGAGGTGGCGATGGATGACGGGGATGTTCTGGAAGAACTCGCACGCCTCCCCCACGCTCATGTCGAGCACGTCCGAGATCGACCGCCCCTTGTATTTGACCTCGAGCGTCTCACGGTTGTAGCGCTTCCCCTTGCACACCTCGCACGTCACGTACACGTCGGGAAGGAAGTGCATCTCGATCTTGATCTGTCCGTCACCCGCGCAGTTCTGGCATCGGCCGCCGCGCGGGGCCGGCACGTTGAACGAGAACCGGCCAGGCGTGTAGCCGCGAACGCGAGCTTCCGGTACCTGCGAGAACAACTGTCGTACGTGGTCGAACACGCCGATGTAGGTGGCCGGGTTCGACCGTGGAGTCCGCCCGATCGGTGACTGGTCGACGTTGATGACCTTGTCGATCTCCTCCCAGCCGACGATCCGCCGGTGCTTCCCCGGTACGATCCGGGATCGGTTGACCTTGACCTGGAGGGCCCGGTGGATGACCTCCTCGACCAGCGTGGACTTGCCCGAGCCGCTGACACCCGTCACGCACACGAACGTGCCCAGCGGGATGGCCACGTCGATCGTCTTGAGGTTGTGCTGGCGAGCTCCTTCCACCCGGAACAAGCGCTTCGACGGCTTTCGACGGACCTGCGGGGTTGGGATCGATCGTCGTCCCGTCAGGTAGTCCCCCGTGATCGAGTGCGGGTCACGGAGCATCCCGGCGAGCGGCCCCGAGTAGACGATCTCACCGCCCAGCTCGCCCGCTCCCGGCCCGATGTCGACCATGTGGTCCGAGGCCTCCATGGTGGCCTGGTCGTGCTCGACCACGATCAGCGTGTTCCCAAGGTCCCGCAGCCGCAGCAGCGTGTCGATGAGCCGCCGGTTGTCCCGTTGGTGCAGGCCGATCGAGGGCTCGTCCAGGATGTAGAGCACGCCGACCAGGCCCGAGCCGATCTGCGTGGCCAGCCGGATGCGCTGCGCCTCCCCTCCGGCCAGGGTCCCGGAGGTCCGGTCCAGGGTCAGGTAGTCCAGGCCCACGTCGATCAGGAACTGGAGCCGTGCCCGGATCTCCTTCAGGATCCGCTCGGCGATCATGTTCTCGCGATCCGTGAGCTCGAGCTGGTCGAGGAACGTGACCTCGTCCTTGACCGCCTTGGTCGTGAACTGCCAGATGTTGATCCCGCCGACGGTCACCGCCAAGGACTCGGGCTTGAGGCGCGCGCCCTTGCAGGCCCGGCACGCCACGTCCCGCATGTACTGCTCCAGCCGTTCCCGCGCGCTGTCGGTCTCGGCCTCGCCGTACCGCCGTTCCAGGTTCGGGATCACGCCTTCGAACTCGGTCGTGTAGGAGCGGAGCCGGCCGTAGCGGTTCCGGTACGTGACGTGAACGGGCTCGGCTGAGCCGTACAGGACCGCCTCCCGGGCCTCCTTCGGAAGTCGCTTCCACGGGGTCCTCGTCGAGACGCGGTGGGCCTTGGCCACCGCCTCCAGCAGCCGGTGCCAGTACTCCAGGCGG
>VAYC01000342.1 GCA_005885025.1 Actinomycetota bacterium
CGTCGCCGATACCTGGTGCGGAGCCTCGGTCTGCTGCGATCTCAGGGAAGGCGGCGGGCGGGAAGGATCAGGCATCGAGTGAAGCCCGACAAAGCCCATCTCGAAGACGAACAACGGCAGGCCATCAGTCACAACCTCAAGCGCCTTGTGCCTCCCTGGCAGTCTCCCCAAGAAGAGCAGCGGGGCACTGAGGGAACCACGTTCGAGGAACCGGGAACGGACAAGCCCGAGGAATTCTGATAGCCCCGAAAGGGAATGAGCCGGACTGCTCCTATGAGCGAGCCGCAGTCGGCGTCTCGGTCGCCGGGGCTGTCGTCGTCGAGATGACGGCTCCAGAGACAATTGGGGCAGTGGTTCCGGTGTGCCGTGCCGAAGGCCTGCGTGGGGACATCCAGCCCGCAGTGGCGGCAGCGGAACGAATTCGGGCCACTGCGGCGTGCGTGGTGGCGTTGGTCGCGTGACATCGGAAAACCTCCAGGACGGGGACGGTGGAAGACGCGCCGTCGCGCCCTGCGGGGATTCCGGAAGGATCAGAAGCCAGAGAACCGACCGTTTTCAGGACGCAACAGGACGACCACCGCGCAGACGGTCATCGGTCATCTCCTCTTGGTCGGGCCACCGGGGTGGCGGGAACGCTTCAAGGTAGCATCCAGCGGCTGCCGGCACACTCCCTCGGGGCTCGTGCCGGGCCCGAACGTCCGTTTGCCTGCTGGAACCCCGTCACGGCGAAGTGAGGTCTTGCGAAGCCGGCGGGGCGGGTGCGACACTGTTTGTCCCTTTATCGAGGAAATGGCGTCCGGGCCGCGAGGTCCGGCGAGGGCGACGGCGCGACGCGGGCACGCGCCGTCGCCCATTCTTTGGGTGCTACCCTGGGGTTGCCGGGCGCGTAGCTCAGCGGGAGAGCGCTTGCTTCACACGCAAGAGGTCGCAGGTTCAAAACCTGCCGCGCCCACCACTTCGTAGCCGGACCCTCAAAGGTGACGCCGCAAAGCTCACTATCATCCTTGTCCATGCCGAAAGTCACGCTTCCCGAGGGCCGCCCTCAAGAGGTGAAGTCCGGTTCGCCGGTGGGAGGCTTGCTCCCCGGCGACGCCGTCTGTGCCCGCGTCGATGGCGAGCTGGTCGATCTCTCGTGGCTCGTCGACCGAGACGTGACCGTGGAGCCGGTATTCCCCGGTGAGCCCGACGGCCTGCACGTCATTCGTCACTCAACCGCCCACGTCATGGCCCAGGCCGTGTGCGATCTCTACCCGGGCGCCAAGTACGCCATCGGCCCCCCGATCCAGGACGGCTTCTACTACGACTTCGAGCTGCCCGCGTCGCTCACGCCGGAAGACCTCGGCCAGATCCAAGACCGGATGCGGGACATTGCCGCGGCGGGCCAACCCTTCATCCGCGAGGAGCTCGACCGCACCGCGGCTCTGGAGCGGTTCGCGGACCAGCCGTACAAGCGGGAGATCATCGAGACGGCGGAGGCCTCAGAGGGCGCCCTGGGGGACCGTTTCAGCGTCTATCGCAACGACGGATGGGCCGACCTGTGCCTCGGCCCACACGTCCCTTCGACCAACCGCCTCGGGGCGTTCAAGTTGCTCAGCCTGGCCGGCGCGTACTGGCGGGGCGACGAGCACCGTCCCCAGCTCCAGCGCATCTACGGCACGGCATGGGCCACGGAGGACGACCTCGCTGCCTACCTGCACCGGCTGGAAGAGGCCGAGCGCCGCGACCATCGCAAGCTCGGGCGGCAACTGGACCTGTTCTCGTTCCCCGAAGAGCTGGGGGCCGGACTCCTCGTGTGGCATCCACGG
>VAYC01000343.1:0-459 GCA_005885025.1 Actinomycetota bacterium
TAGAGGGACTTCACGATCTCCACGCGCTGCTGCACGCCGACGGGGAGCTCCTCGACCACGGCGTCCGGAGGAATGGCGAGTCCGAATTTCCTGCTGATCTCGTGAACGCGTCGACGGGCCAGCCGTCTGTCGAGGAGCCCTATCCGGCCGCGGGTCGACTCGACGCCCAGCATGATGTTCTCGGTCACAGTGAACACGGGAACCAGCATGAAGTGCTGGTGGACCATTCCCAGACCGGCCGCTATGGCATCGCCCGGGCTTCCGAACTTGACTGCCTGCCCATCGATGAGGATCTCGCCCTCTTCGGCGTGATACAGCCCATAGAGGATGTTCATGAGGGTAGTCTTCCCGGCGCCGTTCTCACCGAGCAGCGCGTGTATCTCGCCCGGCTCCACGGTGAGGTCGACGCGATCGTTGGCGAGCACGCCCGGGAAGTACTTGGTGATGCCCCTTAGCTCA
>VAYC01000343.1:581-1135 GCA_005885025.1 Actinomycetota bacterium
TCGATCTTGCTCTTCAAGTCTGCCGGGATCTTGCTGTCGAACTCATGGAACGGAGCGAGGCCGACGCCGTCGTTCTTGAGCGTTCCCAGGTAGTTGGTCCCGCCAGGAAACGATCCCTTGAGCATGTCCCCGATCCCGGTGAACACGGCCTTCTTCATGTGCTTCTCGACGGTGGTGAGGATCAGAGGGCAGATCTGGGGTACCGTGCCACAGCCGTCCGCATCCACCCAGATGATGGCGCCGCCACCACCCGATTCCTGAATCGCGGCCGCGGTCCCCAGGCCGACGTCGCCCGCCACCGGGAGGATGATGTCAGCGCCCTCCGAAATGAGATCCTCACCTATTGACTTCCCCTTGGCCTGGTTGGTGAAGTCCCCACTGAACGTTCCATCCTGTTTGGCGGGATCCCACCCGAGCACCTGGACGTTCTTCCCGGTGTCCTTGTTGTACTTGAGGACTCCCGCAGTGAACCCGTTCTCGAAGATCGTGACCGTTGGGATGTTGACTCCTCCAAACGTCCCCACCTTGCCGGTCTTGGTCATCCCGGCGGCCAG
>VAYC01000343.1:1225-3430 GCA_005885025.1 Actinomycetota bacterium
TTGGCCGCGTCAGACGTCGCCTTGTCCAGCCGGAATCCCACCGTCACGATCATCTTCGCGTTCTGCTGTAGGCAGGCGGTGACGTTCGGCGTGTAGTCCTGACCGGTCTTTGACTCGAGGTACTTGGACGTGACGCCGTACTGGGCGACTGCCTGCTCCACGCCATTCTTGGCCGATTCGTTGAAGCTCTTGTCGTCGAACCCGGCCTCGTCGGACACGACGCAGACAATGGTGCCAGCGCCCAGCTTCCCCGTCGTGCCAGTCGCCGACGGAGCGGCCTTCTTGCCGCACGCCGCTGCCACCAGACCGACGACGGCCAGCAGGGACACAGTTCTGATCGCTCTTCTCATTTCCCTCCTCCTCGGGACAACCATCGTCGCTGCTTACGAACCACAGGCCGGGCGGTTGCGCACGGCTGAGTCCGTGCCCGGCGGACCGTACTCTCGTGGATCGGGCCTCACCGGGTCAAGCGGCTCGGCTAGCATGGCGCCGACATGGGGCTGACCGTGGTCGATCACCCACTGGCCCGACATCTCCTGACCCGTCTTCGAGACGTCACCACGCCCCCGCCCGTCTTCCGGACCCTGGCCAAGCGCCTGACCGTCCTGATCGTGCTCGAAGCTGTGCGCGAGCTGCCCACAGTGGAGGTCGAGGTCGAGACACCCTTGGAGCGGACGTCCGGGAGGCTGATCTCGCCCGATCTGGTCGCCGTCCCCATCCTTCGGGCCGGGCTCGGGATGCTCGAGTCCGTCACGGAGCTCTTCCCCGAGGTCTCCGTCGGCTACGTAGGACTGGAGCGCGACGACGTGACGCTGCTGCCCACCTCGTACTACGAGAAGCTCCCACCCCTCCAGGGGCGCCACGTGCTCCTGCTGGACCCCATGCTGGCCACGGGTGGCTCAGCGGCCGGCGCATGCGCGAAGCTCCGCGAGCGCGAACCCGCCGAGATCAGGTTCGCCTGCGTGGTCGCCGCTCNNGCCGCTCCCCAGGGGGTGGAGAAGATGGCTCGCGAACATCCCGACGTGGAGGTCTTCGCTGCCGCGCTCGACCGAGACCTCAACGGCAAGGGCTATATCCTTCCGGGGCTGGGCGATTTCGGGGACCGACTCTTCGGGACCGGGCCCGACTCGGGTCTCCCGCCCCCACTGGCCTCCCTCGGGGACCGGGGGTCCGCCTGAGGGTTGCGGAGGGTTCCGGGAGCCCCCGGCTCAGCCGCTGGCCTTTCCAGGTAGGTCCTCCAGGTCGGCCAGCCGGCGCTCGGCCTGCTCCACCAGTCCGTCGTTGCCGATTGCCCGAGCCTCGTCGCGGGCTCGAACCAGAAGGTCGCGAGCTTGCTTGGTCCGGGCCGCGCCCTTCTCCTCCGTGGCGTACTTCAAGGCTTCATCGGCCTTGACGATCAGCTCGAAGATTTCTTTCGGATCCAACGGTGGACTCCTTCCCCTCGCGCGTCGCACAGTATGCGCGCCCGAACAACGCCAGGGCGGAGGGAGGTCGGAACATGGACGAGGACATTGGGCCAGGCCTCGACGCGCGTCACCTGGACGCCCTCAGGGAGCGAGTGGCTCGCTCCCCGTTCCATCGGTGGGCCGGACTGGAGCTCGTGACGGTCGGGGATGGCGCCGCGGAGCTGGCCATGGACCTCCGTCCCCATCATTTCAACCCGCAGGGCATCGTCCATGGAGCGATCATCACCGCGGTGGCGGACACCTCGATCGGCCTGGCTCTCAGGTCTCGCCTCCGGCCGGGCCTGACCCATCGCACGGCCCAGCTCAACGTGCATTTCCTGGCCAAGGGTGAGGGCAATCGCCTCGTTGGAAGGGGTCGCGCCGTCCATCTGGGACAGCGCATGGGCTATGGCGAGGCCGAGGTCCTTGACGGAGAGGGGCGGCTCCTGGCTCGGGCGACGGGAACGTTCATCGTCCTCCCCGCGCCTGGCGTCTTCTAGGCTGCGCCTTCTGGCCGGTGTGTCGGCCGACAGGCGGACGAGGGCTAGTAGTCGACGTCGATCCCCTTGAGGGCTGTGGGCATCTGTCCCAGGGCGCCCTGGAGCTGCATCAGCTTCATGAGGTCCCCGGACACCCGCAGCTTGCCGCTCATGTAGGCTGCGGTCCCCGACAGCTCGTTCTTCGACATGGCGGCGGCGGTCTCGTAGTCCTGGGTGATGGTGGCGTCGACCGGTTCGGGGGAGTCGCCCATGCCGAGCGA
>VAYC01000343.1:3472-6038 GCA_005885025.1 Actinomycetota bacterium
GCTGGACCTTTGCCGTCTGTGAGCCGGCCGCGCTCTTGAAGGAATCGCTCGAGTTGAGGGCGCCCTCCACGGCCTTCGCCCACTCCTCGGACAGGAACTTCACACCCACGGCCTCCTCCTTCCAGGACTTTCGGGAGACCGGGACCAACCCCGGGCCCCGGCCGTGGCGAAGTATACCCACGCGTAGGTTGCGCCATCTGGGGGGAAGGTCAGCTGCGCTTCGCCCTCGCGGCTCGCCGCGCTCGCCATTCGCGGGCGAACGCCTCCACCTCGGATCTGACCCAGACGCGCCCGGACGCCAGGGACTGGAGGGGCTCCGGAAAACGGCCTCGATCGATGTAGGTGATCACGCGGCGCTTGTCCCAGCCCATGACCTCGGCGGCTTCGGCCACTCCCGCCAGCATGGGGATCATCTCGACCACGATCGTCGTCGGACCGGCACCCTCCCCGGAGCGCCGGCTTCGTTCGTATGCGCGGCGGATGCCCGCCAGACACCGCTCCCTGGACGCGCCGGAAGCTCGGATCCGCGGATCGTCCACCGACTGCGCGCTCCAACGACCGCCCCGCTCCTGCCGCATGGAGATCCTCATTTCCACGTCCGCGGGATCATAACGGGCCGCCCCTATGGGATCGGCCGGGCCCACGAGGATGGAAGGAACCGGGCGATCAGGCCGCGGTTGCGGGTGATCCAGCGATAGGACGCCGCCGCGCCGCGGAACGCCACCGGGCTGCGCCTGAGGGCCGCGGCGACGGGGCGCATGCCGGGCAGCGCGTCGAGCAGCCGCGGCAGCGCATCCGGACCCTTCCGATGCTCCCCCGTCGCGCTGACCACGTGGAACGCCTGGAGCCGAACCTCCAGGGGCTCATCGGGAACGAGGGTGGCTGCCTCAGCGCTTCGCAGGCCCACAGGCACGATGGACGAAGGCGGAGCCAGCTTCAGGATGAGCCGGACCGACGCCCGGCACACCGCACACTCCTCGTCGTACAGCAGCCGAAGGGGACCGGTGGTCGTCTGGGGGCTCTCTTCCCTCGCGGGAAAGCGTTGACTGGACGATCGAACGCCTGTTCGATAGCATATCGGTCCTCGTGCGCTGGGACAACCTTCGCCTCGTCGACCCACCCGGCGGGGAGGGCCTGACGCCTCCCCTGTTCGAGCAGGGCGCGGTGACCCGCACCTTCGACACCCCGGAGTTCCAGGGGATGACCTTCTACGAGGTCCGGGCCCGCTCGATCATCAACCGGGTGCCGGAGGTGTCGCGGGTTCCATTTCGCTGGACGATCAATCCGTACAGAGGTTGCAGTCATGCCTGTTTTTATTGTTTTGCTCGGAACACCCACACGTATCTCGATCTCGACTACGGAGAGGACTTCAACTCGCGCATCGTGGTGAAGGTCAACGCGCCCGAGCTGCTCCGGAAGGAGTTGGCGGCCAGGTCCTGGACGGGCGAGCACATCGCGATGGGCACCAACGTCGACCCGTACCAGCGAGCCGAGGGGCGGTACCGGCTGATGCGGGGGATCCTCGAAGCGTTGCGCGACTTCGCCAACCCCTTCTCCATCCTCTCCAAGGGATCGCTCATCCTTCGCGACCTCGACCTGCTCCAGCAGTGCGCATCAGTGGCGGAGGTCGGCGCCAACGTATCGGTCGGGTTCGTGGACAAGGAGCTGTGGCGGTCACTCGAGCCCGGCACCCCCAGCCCGATGAAGCGCCTGGAGGTCTGCCGGACCCTGAACGACGGCGGTATCGGCTGCGGCGTGCTCATGGCCCCGATCATCCCGTTCATCTCCGATTCCCCCGACCAGCTCGCGGCGACCGTGGAAGCGATCGCCCGGTCGGGGGCCACGCACGTCACTCCGATCGTGCTCCATCTCCGGCCCGGAGCCAGGGAGTGGTACATGGGATGGCTGGCCGCCAATCATCCGGATCTCCTCCCCAGGTACCAGCGGCTGTACGCTCGCGGGTCCTACGCCCCCAAGGCCTTTCAGGAAGAGATCGGGGGGCGCGTGCACGAGCTGGCGGCCGCGCTCGGGGTCGGCCGGCGAGGGCCGGGGGACGCGCGGCGCCTCCGGCCAGCGCACGAAACGCCGGTGGGAGAGGTTCCGCCGGAGCAGCTCCCGCTGCTGTAGCGACCCGAGTCGATCAGCCCGCCGCGGGCCGCCAGGCGATGTCCCCGACGCCCTCGCCGGTGAGCCGACGGAGGTTCCCACCATCGACGTCGATCACGAAGAGGGCCGGCTCGTCGCCACCTGCGTCGGTGGAGAACGCCAGCTCTTTCCCGTCCGGGGACCACGTCACGTCGTGGATGAAGCTGTTGCCCTGGATGTCGGTCACCTTCTCCAGGCCGGAGCCGTCGGCGGCCATCACGTAGACCTGGGAGCCGCCCACGAAGGCGATCCTGGCGCCGTCGGGCGACCAGACCGGCCGCCGCTTGAGGATTGCCGGGTCCGAGGTGAGGCGGATCACTCCGCTCCCATCGCCGTTCATGACGTAGATCTCTCCGCGTTGGTCGTCCCGAGTGCTCCGGAAGACGATCTTCGCGCCGTCCGCCGACCAGTCTGGGGCCGA
>VAYC01000334.1 GCA_005885025.1 Actinomycetota bacterium
CTTCCTGCTCGAAGGCGGCTCGGACCTGCTCGCCGGCGAAGGGCTCCTCGCGTGCCAGCAGGTGATCCGACCCTTCCACGACCGTGACCTCCTCCGTCCCCAGCCGCTTGAACGCCTGGGCCATCTCCACGCCGATGGGGCCCCCTCCCAGGACCACCAGCCGCCGGGGGAGCTCCTTCGCCGCGGTGGCGTCGCGGTTGTCCCACGCCCCGACGTCCCCGAGGCCTTCGATGGGGGGCATCAGCGGGACCGTTCCGCAGGCAAGCACGACTGCCCGAGCCGCCGTGAGCCGCCTGGTCGTGCCGCCCGACTGCTCCACTTCCACGACCTTGTCGCCGGCCAGCCGCCCACGTCCCCGGACCAGCTCGATGCCCTTGCTCTTCAGCCAAGGGAGCTGGCCGGAGTCGTCCCAGTTGCTCGTCATGTAGTCGCGCTGGGCAAAGGCCGCGGCCACGTCGACCCGGCCGGTCACGGCCTGGGCGGCGCCGGGGACCCGCTTGGCGGCCGCGATGACGTCGCCGGGACGGATCAGCGTCTTGCTGGGGATGCATCCGAAGTAGGAGCATTCCCCGCCCACCAGGCGCTCCTCCACGATGGCCACAGAGAACCCCCGATCGGCGCAACGGCCGGCGGCGTTCTCCCCCGGCGGCCCCGCCCCGATGACGATCACGTCGACGTCGCTCACGATTCATTCCTCCTCGGGCATCCCTACGCTTCGATCAGCACGGCGCGGGCCGGACCGCCGTCGCCGTCAACCACCTTCAGCGGCATGCACACCAGCGTGTAGGTGCCAGGTTCGACGTCCCCCAGGTCCAGGCCCTCCACGATGACCACACCGTTCTCCAGCAGGATGTGGTGGACGGGATGACCCGAGGCCCCCCGCGCCTCGATCGACAGGAAGTCGATCCCAACCAGCTCGATCCCGTTTTGAACGATCCACTTCGCGCCTTCAGGCGACAGGCACGCGTAGGTGTCAGGGAATTCAACCGGAAGCGATCGCCACAGGCTCGAGTTCGAGGTTCGAAGGAGCAGGCGGGTCACATCGCTATCGAGGCCCAGCGCTTCCAGCTCGACGGGGCCGATCGGGCCGTTCGTCTCTCTCAGGTCCGCCACCAGCGCCGGCCCGATCACCCGGTCGAGCGAGAGCCGGTCGATGGCCGCTGCTCCCTCGACGAAATGGACGGGTGGATCGACGTGCGTTCCTGAGTGCGTCCCGAGGTGGAGCTCGGAGACGTTCGCCGGGTCGCCGTTCGCGATCCGCAGCTTGGGCGTGACGTCGATGGGAGGGTCGCCAGGCCAGACCAGCGTGTCCCTCCCCAGTGGCAACGAGATGTCGTGCAGCTTCGCTCGAACGTCCACGGCGCTCTCCTCCATGCGACGTGCGTTCTCCGGCGTCCCCTGGCAGGATGGTCCGTCGCGCCCGTGCCGCACTGTATCGGGTCTGCGGAGAGCAGGAACCTCCTCGCCCACGGCGTCAGAAAGGAGCCAACCGTGAAGGCCGTCGCCGTCTTCCCAGGGAAGGCCGATACGGCCCACCTCACCGACGTATCCGAGCCACGTCTGGAGGACGTCCCAGGAGGCCGCGGCGTCCTGGTCCGCATCCTGCGGGTCGGTCTCGACGGGACCGACAAGGAGATCAATGCCGGCGAGTACGGCGCAGCGCCGGACGGATTCGACTTCTTGGTGCTGGGCCACGAGAGCTTGGGTCTGGTGGAGGAGGTCGGCTCGGCTGTCACGGAGCTGGCCCCCGGGGACTACGTGGTGGCGCGAGTCCGGCGCGCGGGCACCAGCCTGTACGACCGCATCGGCATGCCGGACTTCACCACCGACGACACGTACTTCGAACACGGGATCAGCCGCGTGCACGGCTTCCTCACCGAGCGCTACGTCGAGGAACCCGAGTACCTCATACGGGTACCGGGGGCCCTCCGCGAGGTGGGGGTCCTCCTCGAGCCGACCAGCGTGGTGGAGAAGGGCATCCTCCAGGCCTACGAGATCCAACGCCGGCTGAAGGTGTGGCAACCGGCCCGGGCCGCGGTCCTGGGAGCCGGAACCATCGGGCTGCTCGCGACGATGGCCCTGCGTAACCGCGGCCTCGAGGTGTTCGCCTTCGGGCTCGACCCGCCGCCCTATCTGAACTCCGACCTGGTGGAGGCGCTGGGCGCCCGCTACGTCAGCACGAGGCAGACCTCGATCCAGGAGGCCGCCGAGCAGCACGGGAAGTTCGACCTGATCTTCGAGGCCACCGGGTTCTCGCCCCTCGCGTTCGAGGCCATGTGTGTGCTGCTCGGGAAGAACGGGGTCATCGTTCTGTCCAGCGTCACCGGCGGGATGCGCCGAGTGGAGGTCCCCTCCGACGCCATCAACCTTGACTTCGTCCTCGGAAACAAGGTCATGTTCGGCACGGTGAACGCGAACCGGGAGCACTTCGAGGCCGGAGTCCGAGACCTGGCCATCTCCGAGGCCCAGTACCCCGGATGGCTGGCCCGCCTGCTCACGCACCGCGTGGAGGGGCTGGACC
>VAYC01000344.1:0-2591 GCA_005885025.1 Actinomycetota bacterium
CTCGGCGAAACGAAGGAAGCCCCCACGTCCTGAAGGAGGAGTCCATGCGATACAAGCTGCTCGGCCCGAGCGGCCTGCGGGTCTCCGAGCTCGCCCTCGGCACCATGACCTTCGGCGAGGACTGGGGCTGGGGCGCGCCCAAAGAGGAGAGCCGGCGCATCTTCGACCGGTTCGTGGAGGGCGGCGGGAACTTCATCGACACGGCGAACAACTACACGAACGGAACCAGCGAGCGGTTCCTGGGTGAGTTCGTCGCGGGAGACCGCGACCACTTCGTGGTGGCGACGAAGTACACGCTGACCGAACGAACGGATGATCCGAACTTCGGTGGGAACCATCGCAAGAACATGGTCCGCTCCGTGGAAGGGAGCCTCCAGCGGCTGGCCACGGACCGGATCGACCTGCTGTGGCTGCACATGTGGGACGGGACCACGCCGGTGGAGGAAGTGCTGCGGGGTATGGACGACCTCGTGCGGGCGGGCAAGGTCCTCTCCGTGGGCTTCTCCGATACCCCTGCCTGGGTCGTCTCCCAGGCGGTGGCCATCGCGCGACTCAGAGGGTGGACGGCTCCGGTCGCGGTCCAAGCTCCGTACCACCTGGGGGCGCGCTCGGTGGAGCGAGACGTCCTGCCCATGGCCACGTCGCTTGGCCTCTGCGTCACGCCCTGGGCCGTGACCGGCCAGGGCTCCCTGACCGGCAAGTACAACGGGCCGGCGACCGAGCCCCGCCGCTGGGACGTGGAGGGCGACACGGTCTCCCCGAGCCGCCTCCAGCTCGCCGAGGTGGTGATGAGCGTGGCGGAAGAGGCCGGCCGGTCACCGGCCCAGGTGGCCATCAACTGGGTCAGGCAGCAGCCCGGAACGATCGTGCCCATCCTGGGAGCGCGCACCGAGCTTCAGATCAAGGACAACCTTGGATGCCTCGACTTCGAGCTCTCCTCGGACCAGCTGGCCCGGTTGTCCGAGGCCAGCCCCATCGACCTCGACTTCCCCCGGTCCTTCCTCGAGTCCGGCGGGGTTCGCGAGCTGATCTTCGGCCAGACGTATGACTTGATCGAGCAGCGCTGAGCCGGTCGACCCTTTCTGTCGCCGCGGTCAGACCCGAACGAGCGGGATGTCCACCAGGTGCTCGGCGATGAACCAGGTCTGGAGCCCGTTCGTTCGGAGGACGTCGCTCATGAGCAGGTCGTTGGTGCCGTCGTCGCCGACCTTGGCCGTCTTCTCGATGGCCTCCCTGACCTTCTCGATGATGATCTCGTGGCCCTGGAGGAGCCGGGACAGCATGGCGGGGACCTCCTCGACCCCGTTCGGGGGGCGAGGGATCGTGGTGACCTCAGCGACGTGCCTGGGGTCGGCGACGGCCACGCCGCCCAGCGTCTGGACCCGCTCACCGATCAGGTCGATGAGCTTGAGCTGTTCCTCGGCGTGCTTGTCCAGCAGCAGGTGCAGCTGATAGAAGGTGGGTCCGCGCACCAGCCAATGGTGCTTCTTGTACAGGCTGTACAGGATCATCGAGTCGGCCAGGATGCCGTTCAGCAGCTGGCAGCTTTCCAGCCTTGCGTCGTGGCCGAGCGCGATCGGGAGCAGGCGCATCTCGCCGAACCGTTGCACCTCCACCCCGTGCTGGTGGAAGAGAGGCTGGCTGCTCTTTCGCTTCGTGTCCGACCGTTCGGCAGCGAACGGGTCCGATTGGGTCGACTTGGCCATGGGATCTCCTTTCCGAGCGAGGGCGCCCGGGACATGGTAGCCCCGCCCTCTCGAGACAGGCCAACGCGCTCGCGGCGTCTGGTCCGCCGTCGTGCGATCGGCTTCCCTCGTATAGTCCGCGAGGCCGACCCAGGGACAGAGGAGGTTCGACATGCTGCTGGCGACCGAAGCGCATCGCTTGTTCGTGACCGAGATCCCCCTCAGCGAGAAGGTCATCCGCACCGTGGTCGTGTACGGCGCTCTCCTGTTCCTACTTCGGCTGGGAGGAAAACGCACAGCCGCCCAGCTCAATACGTTCGACCTGGTCGTCCTGCTGCTCATCAGCAACGTCGTCCAGAACGCGCTCATCGGCCCCGACAATTCGCTGCTCGGCGGGTTGATCGGGGCGGCCGCCTTGATCGGCGCCAACGACGTGATCAGCCGCCTGGCCAGGCGGAACGACAAGGTAGACCGGGTGATGGAGGGGAGCCAGTCCACACTGGTGGAGCACGGCGGCTTCGTGGAGCGCGAGCTGCTGAGGCTCGGCATCCGACACATGGACCTCGAGGCCGCGCTTCGCCGACAGGGAGCCGAAGGCGTGAGCCAGGTCGAACGGGCCGACCTCTATCCGTCGGGGGCCATCGTCGTCGACCTGATGCCCGGTGCTCGGGACGCCTCGCACGAGGACGTCGAGCGGCTCGAGCGCAAGCTCGACCAGTTGGCGGCGAGCGTGGACCGCCTGTCCGGGTCGCGTTCCTGAGGCATTCGAGCTGCCCCCTCAGGTTCCTTGTCGCGCGTCGGCCGTCACCAGCGCCGCTGCGCCTGCCGTCTGGGCCAGGCGCTCGAGCCAGGGCCGCCCCTCCAGACCTTCGAAGATCTCCCGAGCTTCTGCCAGCAGCTGATTGG
>VAYC01000344.1:2608-3098 GCA_005885025.1 Actinomycetota bacterium
GGAGCGTGACCGCGAGCCAGAAGGGCATGGATATGTCCCGGAACAAGTCTGCGCCGGCCACGAACCCGGGCTCGACTCGATCCATCTCGCTCCGGAGGGCCGCCAGCAGGGCGCCGAACCGTGCTCCGTGCGCCCGCAGGTATGGCGTGGTTTCCCCGGGCTTCCTGGATCCGAGCTCGGCGAGCAACTCTTCCAGCCGATCCCTGTCATCCAGGATGAGGGCGGATTCCATCGCCTGGACCAACCCCTCCTTGACCTGGGGGTGGGCCACCCCCAACTCGGTCCGGGTTGCGAATGCCTCCTCCGCGGCGCTCTGGGCCTCATGCGGCCGGCCCTCCGCCCGCAGGAACACGGA
Organism: Actinomycetota bacterium; assembly: GCA_005885025.1. Lineage (GTDB taxonomy): Bacteria > Actinomycetota > UBA4738 > UBA4738 > UBA4738 > AC-52. The sequence goes on from VAYC01000344.1 coordinate 2,964, forward strand.
CTTCGAGGCCAAGTAGATGGCTCGGTACTGGACCTCCTTGGACTGCTCCGCGTCGCGGTAGAGATCGATCCACTCGGCGGCCTCCTCCATCCGCCCCTGATGCACGAGGGCAACGATCACCTGGATCGGCTCGGG
>VAYC01000330.1:0-2918 GCA_005885025.1 Actinomycetota bacterium
GTGCGACCGGCAAGGAAGACCTTCGCTCCCTCACTCGCGAAGGCGCGGGACACCGCGCCGCCGACCGAGCCGCCCCCTCCGTAGATCACGGCGTTCTTGTTCTCGAGAAGCACTCCATCCTCCTTTGTGTGTCGGGTTTGGAATCATCAGGATCAAGACCGTGTTCGAGGACAGCATGGACCCCAAGCGCGTGATCCGCAGTTACCTCGTGATCAGCGGGCTTTTTACATTGTCGGCGTCGCTGATCTGGGGCATCAACACCCTGTTCCTGCTCGACGCCGGCCTGTCGATCTTCGAGGTGTTCGTAGCAAACGCGGCGTTCACCGCGGCCATGGCCCTGTTCGAGATCCCCACGGGGGTGGTGGCAGACACCCGCGGGCGGCGGGCGTCCTTCCTCCTTTCCGAAGCCACCCTCGCACTCGGGACGCTCGCCTACGTCGGCGTAGCCGCCATCGGTGGGGGCCTGCTCCTCTTCTGTCTGGCGGGCGTGATCCTCGGCCTCGGCTACACGTTCTACTCGGGCGCGGTGGAGGCCTGGTTGGTCGACGCGCTTCAGGCGACCGGCTATCGGCACGAATTGGACGGCGTGTTCGCCAAGGCCTCGATCGTGGCCAGCGTCGCCATGATCGTGGGGACCGTGGGCGGCGGGCTGCTCGGGCAGCTCGACCTCTCAATCCCCTACCTGGTTCGGGCGGCGCTGATCGTCATCGCCTTCGGCGTCGGGTTCTGGACGATGCACGACATCGGATTCACGCCGCGGACGATGCGCCTGCAGGGCATCGTCGGGGAGATGAGGAAGGTGGCTCGCACCGGCATCACGTACGGGTGGCGGAAGCCAGCCGTTCGGCTCCTCGTCGTTGAGTCGTTCGTAACCTGGGGCTTCTTCTCGTGGGCCTGGTACGCGTGGCAGCCGTACTTCCTTGAGCTGTACGGAAAGGACGCCATCTGGCTGTCCGGTCTGATCGCCTCGCTGTTCGCACTGGCCGGCATCGCGGGCAACGCGCTGGTTGGGAAGCTGGCTCGGCCGGGCGGGCGGCGGACCACGATCCTGCTCGGGGCTGCCGCAATTTCGACCGCGACCATGGTGGCGACGGGGGTCGTTCGCTATTTCTGGGTAACCGTACCAGTGTTCCTTCTTGGCGCGGTGGCCGGAGGGGTCCTCCAGCCGGTTCGTCAGACCTACCTCCACCAGTCCATCCCGACCTCGGAGCGGGCCACGTTGGTGTCGTTCGACTCCCTCATGGGGAGTCTCGGAAGCGTAGGGGGGCAGACGGGGCTCGGATTCCTGTCGCAAGAGCGGTCCATTCCGGCCGGCTTCGTGGTCGGGGGCCTCGCAACCATCCTGGCCTTCCCCATCTTCGGTCGACTTCGAGGGTTGAAGGAGCCCGCCGATCGGATCACGGCCGAGGCCTCGGAACGCGACGCCTCGGCGACTGTCACCTAGATCGGCAGGATAATTTCTTGCACTCGTGATGGACGATCGGGACGGCCGTGGAGATGGGGCTCGACCCTCTCGGGGTGTCCGCCTGATCGTCGACGGGATGAACGTCATCGGTTCGCGGCCGGACCGCTGGTGGAACGACCCGGACAAAGCCGTGCGAAGGCTCATCGAAGAGCTCGATCGGTACGCCTCGCAGGCGAGGGAGGAGATCACCGTGGTGTTCGATCGCCGTCCTCCCGACCTGTCACCGGGACCCTACGGGGCTGTCATGGTCACCTTCGCTACCCGGCGCGGGCGGGATGCCGCCGATCACGACATCGTTCAGATGGTCGCCGAGGATCCCGCTCCTGGATCGCTCACCGTCGTGACGTCCGATGCCCGCTTGGCGGAGCGGGTCCAGGCGCTGGGAGCACGGGTGAGATCGGCCGGGTCATTCCGGCGCCGTCTCGACGAAGCGGCCGGCTGATCTATCGGGCGACCGCCCGATAGACGCGATTCGAGCCGGAACCGAGGAACCAGACCGAGCCATTCGGTCCCATCGCGATTCCCGTGGGAGCGCTCTCGTCGACCTTCGGGCTGGCCCGGCCGACCCCGTCGAAGGAGATCGTCCCGATCCGCGACTCGCTGAATGACGAGAAGACGAGGCGGCCGGTGGGACCGGGTGCGATCGATGCGACTTGATGTCCGTTGGAGTAGAAGGTGACGTCCCCGGCCGGGGTGACCTTGCCGAAGCGCTGGATGAAGGGCTCGGTGAACCAGACGTTTCCGTCGGCCCCCGTGGTGATCTCGAAGGGGTTGCTCAGGCCGGTGACCGGTTCCGTGACCTCCCCGTCTGGCGTGACTCGCCCGATCTTGCCGGCCGCACCCTCCACGAACCAGAGGTTGCCATCGGTCCCGGTGGTGATGTGGCCGGGGAACGAGTTCGTGGTGGGGACGGCGAAGTCCGTGAGGGTCCTCGTCGCCAGCTCGAACCGCCACACCTTGTCCCCGGTAGCATCCGTAAACCAGATGTTCCCGTCGGGCCCGGTGGTGATACCGCCGGCTGCATCGAAGTCGGAGAACACGACCTCCCGGATGGTTCCGTCGGGGGTGATCCGGGCGATGCGACCGTTCGATCCTTCGGTGAACCAGACGTTGCCGTCCGGCCCAGCTGTGATGTCGTACGGGAAGCCGGGGGTCGGGGTCGGGTACTCGGTGATCACTCCGTCAGGCGTGACTCGAGCCACGGCGCTCGTGTTCTGCTCTGTGAACCAGAGGTTCCCGTCAGGGCCGAGCGCGATCTCGATCGGTTGGGCGTTCGGGCTGGGGATGGGGAAGGACCGGCCGTGCAGGCGGAGGGACGCCGCGGCCGCTCCCTGAGCTGTCGAGACGACCATTGCAGAGACGACGACCCCGAGCACCGCCGTGAGGCTGATGACCCGCCGGCAGGCCATGGAATGCAAACCTCCGTATTCGAGGACCCAACGTACAGGGATAC
>VAYC01000330.1:3058-3831 GCA_005885025.1 Actinomycetota bacterium
CGAGACTCCATCAAACCCCATCCCCCTTCCGCCGGGGACGGCGGCGCCTGACTTCGAGCTTCCCACCGGCCCAGACGAGCGGGCGGCCCTGTCCGCCTTTCGTGGGCGGCCGGTGATTCTGGCCTTCTATCCGGCCGACTGGAGCCCCGTTTGCACCGATCAGATGGCCCTGTACCAGGAGGTCCTGCCCGAGTTCCAAGCGTACGGGGCGCAGCTCTTCGGTATTTCGGTGGATGGCGTCTGGTGTCACCGCGCGTTCGCCAAGAGTCGCAACCTGGCCTTCCCGCTGCTCTCGGACTTCGAGCCCAAGGGCGAGGTCTCCCGCGCGTATGGCGCCTACCGGTACAGTGATGGCACGAGCGAACGAGCGCTGTTCGTCATCGACCCGGATGGGGTCGTGCGCTGGAGCTATGTGTCGCCGGTCGGGGTCAACCCGGGGGCCGACGGGATCCTGCGAGCGCTCGACGACATGACTGCGGGGACCAAGGTCGCCTCGTGAGCATCACCGCGGGCCCTAGAATCCGCGGGTGACCCGAACGTTCTCCCCGCAGGAGCTCTCCGACGACACCGGCGTCTCGGTCGATCGCCTCAACTGGTTGACCGGGATCGGGATGCTCAAGCCCCCCGAACCGGGCCGCTTCAGCCCCGGCGACGCCTTCCGGACCAAGTTGATCGCTGCCCTGCTCGCCGCGGGATTCACTCAGGACCAGATCGAGTGGTGGGCCTCCGAAGGCCACCTCGACTTGGACCACGTGGACCACTACATCGTGGTG
>VAYC01000345.1 GCA_005885025.1 Actinomycetota bacterium
CGGCGCGTGCCGGGTTCGGCCTCGGCGCCGACCCCGACGAACCGACCCTCCTGGCCAGCACCGACGGTGATCGGGCAAACGTCACTCTTCGCCTTCCGCCACACGAGCGCCCCAGGGCCGGCTCGCGGCTGCTGGTAGCGGTGGAACCGAACGACGTCCGGCTCTTCGACATTGGGAGCGGTCTGGCGATCCGATCCACGTAGCCCACCGGGAAACCCGCCCAGCCAGCGCCGCTCAGCCCGAGCCGGCCGGCAGACCCGCGAGCGCGCCACGCGCCTCCTCCATGGTCGGCTGGCCGTCGACTCCCCCGAGGGCACGAGTCGAGAGCGCACCGCAGGCCGCGCCCAGGGCAAGCGACCGCTCGAGAGGGTCTCCCTCGAGCCACGAGGCGAGGAAGCCCGCATCGAAGCTGTCGCCGGCTCCCGTGGTGTCCTCCAGGCGCACCAGCCTGGTTCCCTGGGCGGCGATCGCGCCCTGCGGCCCCAGCTTCGCAACGACCAGGTGGGCCGATCGTGCGAGGGTCAGGGCGGCTCGATCGATGTCCTCCTGGCGGGCGATCCGAACGGCCTCGGTGGCGTTCGGAAGGAAGACGTCGGTTCTCGTCAGAATGCCCGTGAGCCCTCCGTCCCACGTCTTAGAAGGGTCCCAGTTCGGGTCCACGGACGTGGTGGCACCGACCGAGTGGGCCTCGTCGAAGAGCGGGGGAAGATCCGGCGCCAGACCGCGCTGCAGGAAGTACGAGCTGACGTGCAGGTGCCGAGTCTCGCTCAGGAGACGGCGATCGAGGTTCGCCGAGCGAAGTTCCGCGATCGTGCCGGGGTGGGTCAGGATGGCGCGATCCTGTCGCTTCGAGAGCACGACGGTGAGGCCGGTTCGCTGCTCCGGATCGACGATGAGTCCCTGGACGTCGATGCCCCGCGCCGCCAGCTGTTCCCGGATCCAGCGGCCGAAGAGGTCGTCCCCGACGATGGCGCACAGCGCAACTCGGAGGCCGAGTCGCGCAGCCCCGCAGGCCATGATGGCGCCTGAGCCACCTATCGTGAGGTGCGCTTCCTCCACCAGCTGCTCGGCCTGTCCGAAGGACGGCTCGACGTCACCGCGGAGCACGATGTCGGGGTTGACGTCTCCCACGACCAGCAGGTCCAAGCGAGAAGCCACGCGGCAACGATACCGGCCTCGCGCTAGCCACCCCGGAGCGGTTCGGGATCCGCCCCTCAGGAGTGCGGGAGGCACGCTTCCCCACCCCGATCCGCAGGAGCAGAATCGAGGGCGCCGTGGCTCCTTTGAGGGATTCGACTCTACGCCGGATCGTGTGGGCGATCGGGATCATCTCGCTCGCGCTGCAGGTCGCCGGGCTGGTCATCCTGTACCTCGACCGGCACGCCGTCCTTCCGTCGGACGCCACTCGGTGGAACTTCGGCAACGTCCTGGACTTGGTGGGCAACGCGGCCACCTCCGTCCTCGGGATCATCTTGGCCACCAAGCGCTCACGGAACGTGCTGGGATGGCTGTTCCTGGGGGCCGGGTTGGCCCTCGGGCTGGGGAACTTCGGCAGCGCCTACGGCCTGCACGCCCTGAAGGCTGATCCGGGCTCCCTTCCGGCCGGCCGGGCCCTGGCCTGGGTCTCGAACTGGATCTGGACCATCCCCGTCACCCTCCTGATGTTCCTGCTGCTCTTGTTCCCCACGGGATCACTCTCCTCGAGGCGGTGGCGTCCGGTCGCCTGGGCCATCGGGATCTTCATGACAGTGATGGGCCTGGGGGCGATGATCTGGGCCGCGATCAACTGGTCGAACCCGTTCGGGCCGAACCAACAGAACACCGGGTTGGCGGCGGTCGCGCAGATCCCGTTTCTGGCGGGTCTCGTGCTCATCCCAGTGGCGTTGGTCGCCTCGTTCACCTCCCTTGCTCTGAGGTTCAAGCGGGCCCGCGGTGAGGAGCGTCTCCAGCTGAAATGGTTCGTGACGGCGGCCGCGCTCGTCGCGGTCAGCTTCAGCCTCAACATCCTGTGGGGTACCTCAACCGCACAGGTGGCGAGCACGCTCGCGCTCATGTTCCTGTGGGTGGCCATCGTCATCGCCCTGATGAAGTACCGCCTGTACGAGATCGACTTCGTCATCAGCAAGACCGTGGTATTCGGCACGCTCGCGGCGTTCATCACGCTCGTGTACGTGGCTCTGGTCGTCGGCGTCGGGACGGCGGTGGGGAACCGGCACAGCCCGCTGCTGACCGCGATCGCGGCCGCGGTGGTGGCGCTGGCGTTCCAGCCCATGCGGACCCGAGCCCAGCGGCTGGCCAACCGGATCATCTACGGCAAGCGGGCCACTCCCTACGAGGTGCTCTCCGAGTTCGCCGAACGGATCGCGAGCACTTATTCCTCGGTGGACGTGCTGCCCAGGATGGCCCGCATGATCGCCGCGGGGACCGGAGCGGATCGGACCGTGGTGTGGCTCCGCGTGGGGAACGAGCTGCACGCCGAGGCGTCATCGAACGGGCTGCCCGAGACCTCCGTGCTCCCGGTGGTCGGGAACGAACTTCCACTCACCGTTGCCGGGGAGACTGCGGTGCCGGTCACGCACCAGGGCGAGTTGCTGGGCGCGATCTCGATCTCGATGCCGCCGAACGAACCGCTCTCTCCCGCAGGCGAGCGGTTGGTCGCCGACGTCGCCTCGCAGGCGGGCCTGGTGTTGTCGAACGTGCGGCTGATCGAGGAGCTGCGCGCTTCGCGCCAGCGCCTGGTGGCCGCGCAGGATGCCGAACGGCGCAAGCTCGAACGGAACCTGCACGACGGGGCCCAACAACAGCTCGTGGCGTTGGCCGTGAAGCAGCGGCTGGCTGCGGCGCTCGTGACCAAGGATCCGGAGAAGGCGTCGGCGATGCTGGCGGCGCTGGAAGAGCAGACGACCGAGGCGCTGGAGAACCTGCGTGACCTCGCCCGAGGGATCTACCCGCCGCTGTTGGCGGACCAGGGCCTGGCTGTGGCGCTCGCATCGACGGCCTCGGCCGCTATCCGCAGGACGCGGAGGCGGCCGTGTACTTCTGCTGCCTCGAGGCGCTGCAGAACGTGGCGAAGTACGCGCAGGCCACTCGCGTTCACGTCCGACTGTCCGCCCACGACGGCGAGCTCACCTTCGAGGTGACGGACGACGGGCAGGGATTCGACGCGGCGCGGACACCGCTCGGATCGGGCATGCAGAATATGGCGGACCGCCTGGCCGCGCTCGACGGCTCCCTGGAGGTGCGGTCCCGGCCGGGCGAGGGCGCGACGGTCACCGGGCGGCTACCGGTGCGGCCGACGGGTTCGCTCCGCCCCGCGACGTGAACGTTTCCGACCAGCCTTCCTAAGATGGGGTAACAGGAAGGCGGCCGATATGAACCATCGGGGACCCAGCACAGCGGGCGCCCTCGAGTTCGAGTCCGACGCCAGCGTCACGCGACGATCGGCCCGAAGGGCTTCGTCGGATTCGTGGTCTCGCCGAAGGTGACCGTCGAGGAGGGTGGGAAGGTGCCCTTCGGCTCGCGGGAGGCTGTCGCCTTCGGCGCGGTCGCCAGCATCGCCTACGCGCTGCTGTCCCGTCTCGTTCGACGCTAGGGGGGGTGGTCGATGGAGCGCTATCCGGGAATCTTCGTATCGAAGGTGTCCACCGAAGAATGGGAACCGGACCCCGAGGTCGGCGGCGAGATGCACGTCCTCTGCGCCGGCCTCGAAGTCGAGGCGGGGCTCTCGCGGTTCCCTCCCGGAGGGGATCAGCCCATCCGGTGGACGCTGCCGGCACGCGAGACGCTCCTCGTCCTGGAGGGGCACGCCCGAATCGAGATCGCCGGCGGACCGACGCTCGGCCTGGGTGCCGGCGACATGGCGTCGCTCCCCAAGGGAGCCGAAACGACCTGGCACCTCACCACCCCGTTCAAGGAGTTCTGGGTCCTCGCGGAGAGACAAGCGGACATCTGAGGAGTAGGTCGCCTTCAGCGCCCACATGAAAGATTCGGCCGACCCGTGACATAAGCTCGGTGACCCGATTCGGGAGCCGAGTTCTGGACAGCGAGCGCGCTGCGCGCTTCGAGGCCATGTTCGACCAGCACGCCGGCCGCGTGTACGCGTACGCGGCGAGGCGATCCACGCCCGACGTGGCCAACGAGGTGGTCAGCGAAACGTTCCTGATCGCCTGGCGGAAGCTCGACGCTGTGCCCGCCGACCCGCTCCCCTGGCTCCTCAACGTCAGCGGCAAGGTACTGGCGAACCGGCGCCGGTCCGACCAGCGGCGGGAGGCCTTCACCACCGAGCGAGCCCGGGCACTGCGCGCCGCGCCCACCTTCGATCCCGCCGACGCCGTTCCCACGAGGCTGGCCGTCGAGCAGGCCCTGGATCGCCTGCCGCCCGCCGAGCGGGAAGCGCTGACGCTGATCGCGTGGGACGGCCTCGACGTGCGAGCGGGCGCAGCTGCGGCCGGCTGCTCCCGAGCGACCTTCTCCGTCCGGCTTCACCGAGCCCGCCGCCGCTTGATGAAAGAACTCGGGCTGTCGCGACACTCAAAGACGAACGCATCACCCGGACGAGAGGTCCCGGCGAAGGAGGGCAGGTCGACATGAGGACGTCCATCGTGGATTCCGCGG
>VAYC01000346.1 GCA_005885025.1 Actinomycetota bacterium
GGCCGCGACCCTGGTCGTGACGATCCTGACCGGGATCACCTTCCTGGTGATCGGGGCCTTCCGGTTGGGGAATCTGATCCGCCTGGTGCCGTATCCGGTCGTGGGCGGCTTCCTCGCCGGCACGGGATGGCTCCTCGTGAAGGGCGGCATCCAGGTCGCGACGAGCATCCCGCCGACGGTCAGCTCGTTCCATTTCCTCACCGGCAAATTCGAGCTGCTCAGGTGGGTTCCGGCGGTCGTCTTCGGCGCCTTCATGCTGTGGATGACCAGAGTGGTCAAGAGACCGTTGGTGATTCCGGCCGTCATCTTGGGCGGTTTGGTGCTGTTTGCGATCGGGATGCTCGCCAGCGGCTCTTCGATCCAGGATGCGCGGAGCGGGCTATGGCTGCTCGGACCCTTCACTTCCACTCGGCTGTGGCACGCGTGGAGCTACCAGTCCCTTTCCGTGGCCGACTGGCCGGCGGTGGTTCATCAGACCGCGGGGATCGTGACCGCCGTGTTCGTCGCCCTGATCGCCTGCCTGCTCAACGTGAGCGGGCTGGAGTTGTTCCTGCACAGGGATCTCGACTTGAACCAGGAGCTCCGCGACGCCGGGATCGCGAACCTCGCTTCCGGCGGGGTCGGCGGGATCCCCGCGTACCACGCGGTGAGCCTGACCTCGCTCGCGCAGCAGACGGACGTAGGGGCTCGGGCCGCCGGACTGGTGGCCGCGATCGTCCCCCTCGCGGTCGTGGGGTTCGGGGCGAGAGTGATCGAGTTGGTCCCGCGCCTGCTCGTGGGCGGGGTGCTCTGCTTCGTCGGCCTCGCGTTCATCGTCGTGTGGCTGGTGGACGCGCGGAAGACCCTGCCCTTGGGCGAGTACGCGATCGTCCTCGCCATCCTGGGGGTCATCGTCTGGAAGGGGTACTTGCCCGGCGTGGTGGTCGGCCTGGTGCTCGCCTTCGGGCTGTTCGCGGTCAAGTACAGCCGGATCGAGTTGGTGCGGGATGTCGAGTTCGGTTCCACGTACCGGAGCAACGTCGACCGGCCATCCGGTGAGCGCCTGACGCTCCGAGCGATGGCCGACCGCGTCCAGATCCTCCGGGTGAGCGGGTTCGTGTTCTTCGGGACGGCGCGCAGCCTGATCGATCGGGTCCGCAAACGGGCGGAAGCCGGGTCGCTGCGGTTCCTGCTGGTCGATCTCCGCCGCGTGACGGGCATGGACTCCTCGGCCGTGATGTCCTTCCTCAAGGTCGCGCAGCTGGCCGAGACGAGGGAGTTCGAGCTCGTATTTTGTGGCGTGCCGGACGTGGTGCGGAAGCAGCTCCGGCGTGGCGGGGTCGTCCCGTCCGACGGAGTCGTGTGGTTCGAGCCTGACCTGGATCATGGCCTGCAGCGGTGCGAGGAGGGCCTGCTCCAAGGCGAAGGCCAAGCGGCCTTGGAGGGATCGAGCGACGGGCTCGGCGGCCTTCCGGCGCGGCTGGAGGGCTATCTCGAGCGCAGGACGCTACCGCAGGGAACCGTGTTGATCCGGCAGGGCGATCCGCCCGATGACCTGTTCGTGCTGGAGTCCGGCCGGCTGAGGGTCGAGATGACGACGCCGGAAGGGACTCGGATGCGCCTGAGCTCGGTGAGTTCAGGCGTCGTGGTCGGGGAGGTCGCCTTGTACCTGGGTGCTCCGCGCACGGCGGACGTGGTGGCCGAGACGGCAAGCGTGGTCCTGCGGCTCAGCCGGGCGTCGATCGAGCAGATGGAGGTCGCCGAGCCGGAGCTCGCCTCGGCGCTGCACCGGTGGCTCGCCGAGACACTGGCGGAGCGGTTGAGTGACGCGTCGAGGGCATTCGACGCCCTGCTCGACTAGCCGGGATCCGCCGGGTCTTGAGTGAATCGCCTTGCCGGGCGTACGCTGTCGGGGCGAAAATGCGACTGACCACAGGAGGAGGACGCAGTGCCGAAGTACATCGTCGAGAGGTTGTTCGAGGTCGGGGAAGACCAGATGCCGGACGTCAGCCGGGAATCCAATCGGGTTTTGGCGACGATGCCGGAGATCACCTGGGTGCACAGCCACGTGGTGGTGGACGAAAGCGGGAAGGTGCGCACGTTCTGCATCTACGAGGCCCCCAACGAGGAAGCGGTCCGCCGGCACGCCAAGGCACTCGGGTTGCACACGGTCGAAGGGATCACCGAGATCGCCGGCGACGTGACGCCGGCGGACTTCCCGATCTAGCTCTTGCCGGGCCCGGGCGGGTTCCCGCCCGCATGCCGGGCCAGGCTCTCGGCGTCTGGCAGGTGCCACATCGTCTGGATCGCGACCGCCTGCTTGCGGACGACCTCGAGGCGGCGTTCTCGGTCGGATTCCGGCACCAGCGCCAGGGCTTCCTTGTACAGCGCAACCGCATGGTCCTTGGCCCACCCCCGCCCCGCGTGCTCG
>VAYC01000338.1 GCA_005885025.1 Actinomycetota bacterium
AAGTAACGCGCGAGCTCCCAGTCGGTGACCGTGTTGTTGTCGAAGATGCTCTGCTCCTGGCGGGCCGTGTTCAGCAGGTGCTCGAACACCAAATCTCCAAACGCCTTCCTGGCCACCTCGCTCCCCTCGAATGCCCGGATGGCCTCGTGGAGCGACGTTGGGACGCGGGGGATGTCGGTGGCCGCGTAGGCGTTCCCCTTGAACATCTCGGGCGGCTGGATCTGGTCCTGGATCCCGTGCAGCCCGCCGGCGATGGTGGCCGCGAAGGCGTAATAGGGGTTCGCGTCGGCGCCGGGGATCCGGCACTCCACCCGGAACCCCTTGTGCTCGCCCACGATCCGGAAACCGCAGGTCCGGTTGTCGTGAGCCCATACGATCGCCGTGGGGGCCCAGGACCCGAGCTGGTACCGCTTGTAGGAGTTCACCGAGGGCGCGAACAACCAGGCCATCTCGTAGGCGGTGGACATCAATCCGCCCAGGTAGTGCCGGAACAGCTTCGACTGGTGGTGGGGCGCCTTCTCCTCCCACATGAGCGATTGGTTCCCTTCCTCATTCCACACGCTCGAGTGCAGGTGGAAAGACGAACCGGCTTCGGCCATCGAGTATTTGGCCATGAACGTGATGGCCCGGCCGGCCGCGGCGCCGATCTCCTTCACCCCGTTCTTGTAGATGACGTGGCGGTCGGCCATCTCCAGCGCGTCGGCGTAGCGAAGATTGATCTCGTGCTGACCGCGGCCGAATTCGCCCTTGGAGAACTCCACCGGGATCGCGGCGGCGTCCATCCCATTGCGGATCTGCCGGATCACGTACTCGTCCTTCGTGGTCTGCAGGATGTGGTAGTCCATGATGTAGTCGGAGTGCGGATGCAGGTCCCGGTATCCCCTCCCCGCCAGGTCCTCGTAGGAGTCCCTGAACAGGTAGAACTCGAGCTCGGACCCGGTCTTTACGGTGTAGCCGGCCGACTTGGCCCGCTCGATCTGGCGCTTCAGGATCCACCGCGGAGCGACCTCGATGGGCTCACCGGACTCTTCGTCGTAAACGTCGCAGATCACCAGGGCGGTCTTCTCCAGCCAGGGGATCAGGCGAAGGGTCGACATGTCCGGGAGTGCCTTGAGATCGCCATACCCGAGGTCCCAGTTGGCGTAGGCGTAGCCGGGAAGTGGTTCCATCTCCATGTCCACGGCCAGGAGGTAGTTGCAGGCGTGGATGGCGCCTTCACCGTCGAGGATGTCCTGCAGGAAGAAGTCCCCGGTCACGCGCTTGCCCATGAACCGACCCTGCTGGTCGGGGAAGACCATGAGCACGGTGTCGATGTCGCCGGCCTTGATCAGGTCTTCGATCGTTTTGACGTCCAGCCGGCCTCGCTCCATGGCACGCTCCTCACGTAGGAGCCGGGCAAGGCGAACGACTCGCCTGCCCCGTTCGCTCCGCTCATCCAGGTTCGGCTAGGCGATCACCTCGAGATCGCGCTCGATGGCCGCCAGCTCTTCAGACGATCCCTGGACCTTGGGTCCCTTGAACCACTTGTGGGCGGAGATCACGTACCAGCCCCCGGCCAGGACGAGGACTGCGCCCACAGCGACCGGCGCGTAGTTCAGCGCGTCGATCGTCTTGATGTTCAACCCTCCCGGGCTGAACTGGGGCATCATCAGCATGATGCAGATGAACACCACCCAGATCACCGCGATCCACCCGACCAGGTAGCTCCATCTCCCGAGGTTCCACGGACCCGGCTGGAACTTGTTTCCCGCGATCAGGCGAAGGAACGTCGGGATCACGTACGCGATGTACAGGCCGATCACGGCGATGGAGGTAACGGCGAAATAGGCCACCACGCTCCCTCTCCAGTACGCAGGAGCGACAAGGAGCCAGGCCGCCACAACCGCCAGCCAGATGGAATTGGTGGGGGTCCGGGTCCGCTTGTTGATCTTGTGCCAGAACCGTGACCCCGGGACGGCGCCGTCTCGAGAGAACGCGTAGATCATCCGGGAGTTCGCCGTCACCGATGCCATTCCGCAGAAGAACTGCGCCCCCATGATGATCAGCATCAGGAAGATCGTCGTCCCGCGGCCGACCGCGTCCAGGAAGATCTGGGCCGGCGCCGCGATGTTGGCCGTGGCCAGCTGGAATCCAAGGGCGTTCTCATAGCCTTTCTGCCCCTGTACCGCCGCCCAGACCGCGATGAGCAGGATCCAGCCGAAAATCGCCGAGTAGACGACCGACTTCCAGATGCCGTTTGGCCCGGAAATGTTCGCCTGGTGGGTCTCCTCGGTCATGTGTGCCGACGCGTCATACCCGGTGATGGTGTACTGCGCGAGCAACAGCCCGATCAGGAAGATGTACAGCGTCGAGCCGAAGAAGCCGCTGGCGAACCCGGTCCCGTTGATGAATCCGGGGATTCCTCCAGCCTCCTTCGCGGTCTTGCTGAAGGAGAAGATCGTCCCCAGGCTGGTGTGGTGGTCGGGAACGGCGATGACGATCGCCACGATGATGGCCACCCCGATCATGTGCCACCACGTCGTTGAACAGCGCCACCAGGCGGATGCCGAAGGTGTTCAACAGTCCGTGGGCAACCAGGACTCCCGTGTAGATGCCGACCAGGATGAGTCGTGTGACCTCGACGTGGAACGCGATGTTCAGGAACGCGGCGATGAACGCAGCCCCCCCGAAGTCGATCCCCGCGGTGATGGCGAACTGGCCCAGCATGTTGAACCAGCCGGTCATCCACGACCAGGCCGGCCCGCTCTTGCCGGGAGCGAGCTTCGCCGACCAGTAATAAAGGCCGCCCGCCGTCGGGTAGCTGGAGCACACTTCGGCCATGGCCAGAGCTACGAAGGTGACCATGATGCCGACCAGGGGCCAGCCGTACGCCGAGCTGGCCGGTCCGCCGACGACCATCCCGAAGCCGAACAACGTCAGGCAGCCCGACAGGATCGAGATGATGGTGAACGAGACCGCGAAGTTCGAGAACGCGCCCATGCCCCGCTTGAGCTCTTGGGCGTATCCGAGCTGGTGCAGCTGCTCCGTGTCGCTGTGGCGCGGGACCGTTTCTTTAGCCATAAACCCCCCTCCCGAAGGTCTAGACCACGAGCGGATTTAGCCCCTTCCCGGGCAGCGCTGTCAACGTCCGGCCGCCAGGCTATTCGGGCGTGACGTAGGCGGCCGTGATCCCCCCGTCGACCACGAACGTCGCTCCCGTGACGAACGACGATTCGTCGGAAGCGAGGAACAGAGCGGCTCGGGCGATCTCCTCCGCCTGGCCGAACCGCCCAACCGGGATGTGGACCAACCTGCGCTCCCGGCGAACCGGGTCTGCCAGCAGCTCGGCCAGGAGCGGCGTTTCGATCGGCCCGGGGCACAGCGCGTTGGCCCGGATCCCCTTCCGGGCGAACTCCACCGCGATCTCCCGCGTCATGGACAGCACGCCGCCCTTGCTGGCGGTGTAGGCGATCTGCGCCGTGGCGGCGCCCACCAGCGCTACGAACGAGGCCACATTGATGATCGAGCCGCCACCCGATTCGATCATGGCCGGGATCGCGTACTTGCATCCGAGGAAGACGCCCTTGAGGTTGATGTCCATGACCCGGTCCCAGGTCCGCTCCGAGGTCTCCGTGACCGAGCCGTCGTCGGCCGGGAAGATGCCGGCGTTGTTGTAAAGGACGTTCAGGGCCCCGAACCGGGCGACGGTCGACCGCACCGCCGCCTGGAGCTCCTCGGGTTTTGACACGTCCGTGTGCACGAACGCCGCGTGGCCGCCCGCCGAGCTGATCTCGTCGGCGGCTGCCCGACCGGCCTCGTCGGTGACGTCCGCCAGCAGAACTCGGGCTCCCTCTCGCGCGAACAGCTCGGCGGCGACCTTGCCCATCCCGCTGGCGGCGCCGGTGATGAGCGCGACCTTGCCGTCAAGCCTTGCCACGTTGCTTCGCCTCCCAGACCTGCGGGTTCAGGATGGTCGGGGGGCGCCGGCCCTCCAGGCCGGCGATGAGGTTCTCGGCGGCGAGCATCCCCATGGCGATCCGTGTGTCGACGGTGGCGCTCCCCAGGTGCGGGATCACCACGACGTTCTCGAGCTTCAAGAGCTCCGGGTGAACCTCGGGCTCTTTCTCGAACACATCCAGGCCAGCCCCGAAGATCTCCCCCTTTCGCAACGCCTCGGCCAGGGCGGCCTCGTCGATCACGGGGCCTCGGGAGGTGTTCACGAG
>VAYC01000349.1 GCA_005885025.1 Actinomycetota bacterium
AAGAGGGAGCGCGTTCCTTCGGGGCACGGCCTGAGGGAAACTGGGAGGGCGGCCGGAACATCCTGTGGACTCCCCAGTCCGAGACGGACGATCAGTTGGCCGGGGCACGCGATCGACTATTCGAGGTCCGGCAGCGACGTGTCCGTCCCGGGACCGACGACAAGGTGCTGGCCTCCTGGAACGGGTTGGCCGTCCTGGCGTTCGCCGAGGCCGGGCGGATCTTCCGCGAACCGCGGTATGTGTCGGCCGCGCGCGACGCCCTTCGGTTCCTCCAGGCCAACCTGCTGGAAGAGGGCCGGCTTCGCCGGTCGTGGCGGGAAGGGCGGACGTCCGGCGTGGGATACCTGGACGACTACGCGCTGGTGGGGCTCGGCGCGCTGGCGCTGTACGAGACCGCGTTCGATGGCTCGGTCTTCGGCTTCGTGCGTTCTCTGGCTGACGCCCTGCTGAAGCTCTTCCGCGACCCTGACGGCGGTGGGTTCTTCCAGACCGCGTCCGACGCAGAGGAGCTCGTGGTCCGACCCAAGGAGTTGTTCGACAACGCGGTCCCTTCGGGGAACTCGGCGGCCGCCGAGTTGTTCCTTCGCCTCGGCCTGCTGACGGGCGAGCCGGAGTACGAACGGGCCGGTGTTTCCGCGCTCCGGTTGGTCCGGGACCTGGTCCCTCGCGCTCCCACGATGCTCGGCCATGCCCTCTGCGCGATGGACCTCTACGTCGCCAGGAGCAGGGAGGTTGCCATCGTGGGGGACCCGGACGCAGTCGATACGAAAGCCCTCGTGGCCGCAGTCCATGGGCGGTTCCTGCCGAACGCGGTCCTGGCGGTGGGGCGGCCGGGGGCGGTGCCGCTGTTACAGGATCGTCAGCAGCTCGACGGCAAGGCCACGGCCTATGTCTGCGAGCAGTTCGTGTGCCAGCAGCCGGTGACCGACCCCGAAGCGCTGGTCGCTCAGCTCATAGCCTGAAGCGGCGTCAGTCCTGGTCGAGCGGGACCAGCCCGGCCGGAGCCAGCCGCACCAGCGCTTTCGTCAGGCGATCCGCGCGGCGGCCGTCGTCCTCGGCCCGTTCCTTGCGGGCGATGGCGCCTCGAACGACGTGCCCGCCCAGGAACCGGAATGGCTCGGGCGGGAACCGGCCGGCGGGGGTTCGCACCAGGCCGCATCGAGCCCACTCGTCGTCGCGTCCGAGGACCAGTGAGGCCAGGATCCTTCCCGCGAGGTACGAGGGCCCCACGCCGTTCCCCGAGTAGCCCACCCCGACGAACACGTCCGGGCGGCCGCCGAGCCGCCAGAAGAACGGAAGGCCGGTCCTGGTCCGGTCGATGGGTCCGGTCCAGCTCGACGTGATGCGGACATCGTTCAACATCGGGTAGGTCCGCCGGAAGGCTCGCTCGACCAGGTCCCGGCGGCGCGATTCTCCTTCGAACCGCGACCCGACCCACCGGCTGAACCCGAGGGCCCCGCCCCCCTTTCCGAACGCGATCCGCCCGTCGTCGGTGGTCCTGTAATAGTGGACGAGCAGCCGGGAATCGGAGATCGACAGTCCATCGGTCCAACCGATCGCGGCCAGGCGGTCGGGGGTCCGTTCCGTCGCCACGATGTCACTGCCGACCACCACGATCCTCCGGCGGACTTCCGCGAACCTGGCGGCCCACGCGTTCATCGCCACGACGACGCGGCCTGCGGCCACCGACCCGGCGGGCGTTCGGACGCGGGGCGAGCTCGTTCCGCGGTCGAGCTGTGTCATCGGCGAGCGCTCGAAGATGCGGACCCCTCGCTCCAGCGCCACTCGCCGCAGGCCCCGGGCCAGGAGCGCCGGCTGGACGATGGCCCCGGTCGTCTCGAAGGCTCCGCCCAGGTGAACGGGCGAGCCGGACCGCCGCGCTGCCTCCTCTGGGTTGAGCTCGACGAGGGGGTGGACCCCCTGGCCGTCGAGTTCGTCCATGACCGACCGCCAGGATCCAATCTTGGGCCGCATTGGTGGCGGCCCAGAAGTAGCCGTCGTGGTGGTAGTGCGCGTCGATGCCGTTGTCGGCGCAGAACTTCCCGATGTCGGCGACCGCGTCGGCCGAGGCGTGGGCGAGCCGGAGCGCTTCCTCCGCGCCACACAGCTTCTCGAGGGTGTGGAACTTCGGCCACCACGAGAGGACGAACCCGCCGTTGCGGCCGCTCGCCCCGCCCCCGCACACGTCGGCCTCCACCAGCGCGACGTCCAGCGTGGGGTCGATCTCTTTGAGGCGGAGCGCCGTCCACATCCCCGTGTAGCCGCCACCCACGATGCAGGCGTCGGCCCGCACATCGCCCTGGAGCCGTGGCGCGTTCGTCTCGTCTTCGGCGAGCGCTTCCTGCAGCCACAAGCTTCGAACCGGAGGCTGGCTGGACATCGGTCAGCCCCGGAGGCGACCGGAGGAAACCGGCCGCTTCTCGGTCGCGACGCGTTCGATGAGGTCGGCGGCGCGAACCGTTCCCCGGAGGGACTGGTGGCGCACGGCCATCATGCGCAGTCGCGAGCGGAGGTCGGCGTCGGCCAGGAGTCGATCCATCGCATCCATCAAGTCGCCGGGCTCGAAGCTGTAGGAGGATAGCCGAACGCCGAAGCCGAGCTCGTCGATGCGCTGGGCGTTGTCGTACTGGTCCCAGAACAGCGGGAGCACCACCATTGGCTTTCCGAAGTGGAGGCACTCGGTGACGGTGTTGTTGCCGCCGTGGGTGATGACGAGGTCGACCTGCGGCAGGATCGCGGGCTGCGGCAGGTACTCCTCGCCCCACATGTTGTCGGCCAGCTCGATCACCTCGTGCTGGGGTCCCTTGCTCACGATGTACCGGTGAGGCGTCCTCGCCAGGATCTCGATCAGCCGCTTCATCAAGCCGACGTCCGCGGATCCGAGGCTTCCCAGACTGAGGTAGACCAGGGCTCCGTGTCGGGCTCGCAGCGCCTGGGGAAGTTCGAATCGCGACTCGGTGTCCCGCACGCAGGAATCGAGTCGTCCCCACGTGGGGGAGAGCGGCCTTGATCGTTGGTAGTCGGCCTCCGCCGGATACAGGGAGAGGTTCAGGAACGGTGACTCGTGGATGAACTGGAGGGGAGGGAGGTGTCCGGCTCCGCTATCCGCGACGAACTGATCGAAGTCGGCCCACAGGTCGGCGTGCGTGCGTTGGTGCTCGCTTCGGAACTCGTCCCACCCGGCTCGGTCGGTCGTCGGATAGCCCGAGAACGTGGGAGGGAGATCGGGATCGCCCATCTCGAGCGGGTTGCACGACATGATCCGGACCCAGGGGACGCCTGCCGTGACCACGGCGGGGAACGCCACCACGTTGTCCTGGACGATCACGTCGGGCCCGACCTCGTTGAAGATTTCGCGGAGGCGTGGTTCGACGTGCTTGGATCCGTCGATCAGTTCGGTCCAGATCGGGCGGATGAGGCCTTGGAGCTGGTCGATCGTGGGCCGGCGGAACTGCGGCGCGGTCTCCCGGATGAAGTCCTTCCAGAACTGGCCGGGCTCCTCGGGCAGCGCGGGCTTCGGCTTGAGCCGCATCAGCTGTTCCTCGAACCCCTTGGCCTCGAGGGTGCCGGCGAACGACTCTTCCACCACGAATACCACCCGGTGACCTCGCCGCTTGAGGACCTCGCCGATGCCCACGCAGTTGTTGGTGGGCCCGAACGCGCCCTCCGGGAAGAACACGATCGTTCGCGATCCACTGCCCGCTTGCACGGTGGGCGTAGATTACCGGCCACGTGGACCTGAGGGGAGCGGTGTGCCTGGTCACGGGCGCCTCCAGCGGGATCGGGAGGGCCACCGCTCTACGGATGGCCCGAAGCGGGTCGCGAGTGGTCCTGCTCGGGCGCGATCGGCCGGCGCTCGACGAGGTGGCTGCCAAGATCAGCGGAACCGTGATAGTCGCGGATCTCGCCGATCCAGCCGAGGTCGAGCGGGCGGCCGCCGAGTCGTTGGCGGTGGCCGGGCGCGTCGACATCCTGATC
>VAYC01000350.1 GCA_005885025.1 Actinomycetota bacterium
CGCCCGGGGTGGTTCGCACTGCCTTCTTCGAGCGGGCGGGCCGTCCGTACACACGGCGGTTCCCCCGTCTCATCGAGCCCGATCGGGTGGCGCGCGCGATCGTTCGAGCGATTGGCCGCAACAAGGCCCAGGTATTCGAGCCCACGTGGCTTGCCTTCCCCGTCTGGCTCCGCGGCGCCTTCCCGGGGGTTTACCGCACCCTGGCAAGGAGGGTCGGCTAGGGCTCAGCTGTTGACCAGGGCCCGGATCGACTCTTTCAGCGACTTGGTCGTCGCCA
>VAYC01000351.1 GCA_005885025.1 Actinomycetota bacterium
GACGTACAGATCGCCTCGCCTCCCGCCGCCTCGCCCGTCCTGCCCACCCTCCGCCACGCGAAGCTCCATCCCGTCGGCCACGCCGGCGGGCACCTCCACGGTGAACGACACGTTCTTGGGCAACCGTCCCTGCCCGTTGCAGGTCTTGCAGGGGGCGGCGATCTCCTGGCCCGTCCCCTCGCAAACCGTGCAGGGCCTGGCGGTCATCACGGTTCCGAACACGCTCCGGGCGACGTCTTGAATCTCGCCTGAGCCCCCGCACCGCGCGCACCGAGACGGATGGGTTCCCGGCTCGCATCCGGTCCCGCCGCACCGGTCGCATTCCGCCAAGCTTTCGACGCCCACTTCTTTGGTGGTCCCGAATACTGCCTCGTCAAACGACAGCGTGAGCGGCGCGAACAAGTCGTTCCCCCTCTCGGTCCGAGTGCGGCGACGGGAACGCGACCGCCGCCCGCCGAACCCGCCCCCGAAGAAGGCATCGAAGAGGTCCCCGACATCGCCGAAGGGAAACAGATCCGCGGAGGGCGCGCCCGAAGTTCCGAACAGGTCGTACTGGCGTCGACGAACCGGGTCTTTCAGCGTCTCGTAGGCCGCGGTGACCTGTTTGAACTGGCGCTCCGCTTGGGGATCTTTGTTGACATCCGGGTGGAGCTCGCGAGCCAGCTTCCGGTAGGCGCGCTTGATCTCGTCCTCGCTGGAGTCCGGCTGGACCCCGAGTACCCCATACAGATCAGGCAGCGCCATGTCCCCGAGTGTAGCCGTGGACGTGATGAACTCCGGTCAGCGCGACAGCGCCTCGACGGCAGCCGACAGCCGCTCGGCCACGGCCCGCACGGCCGAGATGGCGGACAGGTAGTCCATGCGCATCGGCCCGACCACGCCGATGGTTCCGAGCGCGCCGCCAGCGGCGAACGGGGCCGCCACCAGGCTCGTCTCCCACATCTCCGGCACGCGGTTCTCCCGGCCGATCGTCACGGTGACCGGAGGCGTGGCGGCCGCTTCCCGGAGGAGGCGAAGCACCGCCGATTCGCGCTCCAGAGTCTCGTAGATCTGGCGGAGCGTCTCCCGTCGGTCGAATGCCGCATCCGCCGCGATGTTCGCCACCCCGCCCAGGAAAATGTGCTCGGTTTCGGCGGTCTCTCCGATCGAGGAGAGCGCCTCGGCCACTCGCGAAAGGATCGCCCGGTCCCGAGATTCGGCGGTTCGCTCCAACTCCAGCGCCAAGGCGTCTGCCTCGGACAAGGTCTTGCCGCGAAATGCCTCGGTCATCTTCCTCGAGACCCGGTCCACGTCTTCGTCGGCCAGCTCCCCGGCCGATTCCAGGACCCGTTTCTCCACGTGTCCGGTGTCGAACACCACCAGCAGCAACACCGCCGTGCCGAGCCGGATCAGCTCGGACCGGATGATCGCGGTCTCGCGCTGGCTGGGAGCCAGGGCCAGGGACGCGTACCGGGTGAGCCGGCTGAGGAGTTGCGTGGTCCCGCGGAGGATGGCGTCCACGTCGGCCAGGGCTTCGTCGAAGAACCCGACGATGGCTCGTCGCTCCGGCTCCCGAAGCTTGGTCCGAGCGGGCAAGAGATCGACGTAGCGACGGTAGGCGAGGTCGGTGGGCACCCTTCCGGCAGACGGGTGGGGTTGGGTGAGGTAGCCCAGCTCCTCGAGCGAGGCAAGCTCGTTCCGGATGGTCGCCGAGCTGACCCGAAGGCCGGCCGCACCCGCCAGTGACTCGCTCCCCACCGGTTCGCCCGTGCGGATGTAGTGGCGGACCAGGGCTCGGAGGATGTCCGCCTTCCGGTCGGTCAGGTCATAGGGCTCTGTCATCCCTATACATTTAGCACTCTCGGGGGGCGAGTGCTAGGAAATCGAGGCTCGCGGGCCGAAGGGGGGGCCCTCTCCGCCTTGAGATCGTGGCTTCCGATGTCAACCCATGACAGCCTGAGCGCGTCCAATCCGTGCAGGTGATGGAGGGCCTCCGCTGGACGAACAGACCATCCGGGGCTTCCTGGCCACCGACTATCCGCGCCTGGTGGCCGCCGTCTCGCTGGCCTGCGGGAGCCGCGCGGCGGCCGAGGACGCTGTCCAGGAGGCGCTGGCCCGGGCGTGGGAGCGGGGCGAGCACATCGAGGCCCTCCGGGCATGGGTGATGAAGGTGGCGATCAACCTGGTGCGCAGCGGT
>VAYC01000340.1:0-2726 GCA_005885025.1 Actinomycetota bacterium
TGCTCACCGGCCGCACGCTCCGCCTCGGCTCGTTCTCGAGCGAAGGCCGGGCGCGGCGGCTCGCTGGCCGCCTCAGGCTCACCGGCTACCGGCCGATCGTCGTCGGGCTCCCCGAGGGCTAGGATCGCGACCCAAGAGTTCTTGGGTCGCGAAACGGACGCGAGCATGTGGCGTCGGTATCACGCGCGGCCGTCGTGCCGCGGCTGGCGAAGCCAGCGCGGCAAACTGACACGCGGGTCGGCCTCCTAGCCGCCGCTCGCCGTCCCGGCCGGACGCGTCGGACCATCCATCTCGAGCAGGATCGATTTCGCGATCCACGCCGGATGGGCCTGCCCGGGGCAGGTCGACCACCGGAGATAGGGCTCGTTCCCGAGTCGGATCATCCCGATGTGGTTCGACTTGTCCGCATCCTCGACGGGATCGGCATACGTGAAGCCCAGCTTCTTGCGCAGGAGCTCGATGTCCTCGGGCTTGCCGGTCAGGAACAGCCAGCCCGGCCCGACGCCGTGCAGCGCCGCGTACTTCTCGAGCGCCTCGGGGGTGTCCTCCTCGGGCTTCAGCGTGATCGAGTAGAAGAAGATGTCGCGGCCGACCCGATCGCCGAGCAACTTCTGAACCCGCACCAGGTTGGCGGTCACCGGCACGCAGATGCCCTGACACCGCGTGTACACGAAGTTGATGACCACCTTCTTGTCCTTGACCAGGTCATCGTAGAAGCGGACGGTCCTGCCCCGGTGCGTCACCAGCTCGACGTCGGGAAGGTGCCGCCGCCGGATCAGCTCCCGGGGGGGGATGTCCTCCCAGACGTGCCTTTCCTTCTTCCGGTTCTTGTCGCTGCCCTCGGCCCACGACGCCAGTCCCGCCGCCACCGGAATCATGCCCAGCGCGGCCAGCCACGTCCGCCTCGTGATCGCCGCCATCGGTCGCTCTCCCGTGTGTGCCTTCGACCCGATGCGCTTCAGCTACGGGCGGGCATTGTTGTCGTTCGCGTCATCCTGTACGGCCCAGAGCACCATCATGGCGTGATCCTCATGAATCACATTGTGACAGTGCATTGGATAATCCCCCCGGAAGTCCCGGAAGCGCATCAACAGCTCGACCTGCTCGTTGAAACCTAGCACCGCGACATCCTTCCGAGAGAAGTCCATGCTTCCTGGCTGGGTCAGCTGACCGTTGCGCCGGACGATCTGGAATTCCTCCAGGTGAATGTGGATCGGGTGCTGCCAGCCACCGGAGTTATTCTGCAGGATCCACCGTTCCGCCGAGTTCCGGTTCACCGTGAAACGGATCTCCCCGCAGTCCATGAAGCGCCCGTTCACGGTCCACTGGCCGTTGCGCCGGTCGAAGGTGAAGGTGCGCGTGATCCGGGGGACCGGCCGGCTGGGGAGGGCGTAGAACCGTACGGTCGGGTCGGCCGGGTCCACGCTGTTGTCGGGCACGGCGTTGCCCACGAGCCGGAACTCGATGAGGACGTTCTGGCGCTGGCCGGCGGGCAGGATCTTGCCCGTCGGGGCCCGTCCATTGACCTGCTCGAGGCGATTCTCCAGCCACAGTCGCCGGACGCCAAGGTCGCGGGCAAGCTTCTTGAAGTCGATGATGAGGTCGACGCGCTCGGCCACACCGGTCTGGACGCCGCGCCCGGCCGACGTGGGCATCCGGACCGGCTTCGGCAGGAGGTTGCCGTCGTTGGCGATGACCCAGAAGGGGATCGACTGGCTCGGGTTGTCGGGATTGGTGAGGAACAGCTCGTAGAAGCGCGACGGCCCGCCGTCCAGGACCCGGAAGCGATAGCGGCGCTTCTGCACCTCGAGGAACGGCTGCAGGACGCCGTTGACCAGGAGCTTGTCGCCAACCAGGCCGTCGAAACCGAACAGGTCGAAGCAGATCTTCCCGGTCCCGGGGTCGATCAGCTTGTCGGCCAAGAGGAGCGGGATATCGAACTGCGGGAAGCTCGGGAGCCTGAAGCCGGTGTGCTCGTCGCCCGTGTCGAAATCGTTGAAGACGAGGTGGAAGCCCGCGAGGCCCTTGTAGACGTTCTCTGCCGTGTGGTCTAAGCGGTGGTCGTGGTACCAGAGCGTGCTCTGGGATTCGAGAACGCGTTCGTCGGGGTTGGTATCCGGGTCGTCGAACCCGGGCGTCTGCATGGTGCGGTGGTAGTCGTAATACTGGCCCCGGAAGAAGAAGCGGCAGGGGCTCCCGTCGCTTTCTGGGGCGTCGTGGAAGTTGTGAAGGTGGGTCGAGACCTCAGGCGCTCCGAAACCGCCATTCTGCTCGGGCAATTCGTTGACCTGCCGAACCAATAACGGGGTCCCGTAGCGGCTGACGACCGTCGGACCGGGCGTGACCGCCGGGTCGTTCCCGCCCAGGTTGAAGCCCCAGATGGTCTGATCGGGGATATTCGGGTCTGAAGTGATGCGGAACCGGGTATTCTCCCTCATCCGACTGATGAAGAATTCCCGAGGAGGGAACCGTTTGAAGAACTGGAAACAGTCTGTGCCCGGCTTCAGGTAGCCGGCGTACTGACCGCGGCCTTCGAAGGGAAGACCTGTCGCCGGGTTGATGGCATTGTTCGGGCATTCCTGCGGAGCCGGCCTGAGCTCCGTCACCGCTCGCTGCGGCAGAAGGGGCGGAATGCGCAAGGCGTCGACGAAGGGGATCGTGGGCGGGCTGCATCCGAGCTGACACTCACCCGGCGCGCATTCCGCGCCGCTCGCCCACGCGCTGAG
>VAYC01000340.1:2785-4578 GCA_005885025.1 Actinomycetota bacterium
CTCGCGCCGGCTCAAGCCCGCCTTGACGATCTCTTGCCGGTTTCGCATCGCCGTCAGCCAGAGCTTCGGCACGGGATATTTCAGCAAGTGCACGGTGTCTCCTGCACGGGAAGTTCGAGCACACCGGATCGATGCCCGTCGGCGGCGCCCGCTCGTTGTGTGTCGGCCAGGTCCACGGTTCCCGGGATGGTGATCAGTTGCGCCCCTTTTGTCCGCCGGCCCCTTTCCGGGACCGGATTGGTTGGGACTGCTGTCACCAACTAGCTTGCGCTCGATGAAATTGTAAATTCGTAATTACCCGCGAAGGGAACTGGGAGGTTCCCCTCCCCCACAAGGTTGTGAAAATGGCGGAGGGGCGGGACATCCCGAGGCGTCACTAGAGAAGGTCCTAAGTTGACCTCGGGTCTGTCCCGGGGCGACATGAAGCCCAGCTTCTTGCGCAGCAACTCGTGGTCGCTCTCCTCTGTGTCTACGGCCGGGTGTTGTTGTCGTTCGCGTCGTCCTGCACCGCCCACCGCAGCATCATGGCGTGGTCCTCGTGAATCGTATTGTGACAGTGCATGGGATAATCCCCCCGGAAGTCCCGGAAGCGCATCAACAGCTCGATCTTCTCATTGAACTGCAACCTCACGACATCCTTCCGGGAGAATTCGACGTCCCCCGGCTTGATCAGCTGCCCGTTGCGACTCACGATCTGGAACTCTTCCAGGTGAATGTGGATCGGGTGCTGCCAGCCACCGGAGTTGTTCTCCAGGATCCACCGTTCCGCCGAGTTCCGGTTCACCGTGAAGCGGATCTCGTCGCAGTCGAAGAAGCGCCCGTTGACCTGCCACTGGCCGTTGCCGCGCTCGAAGCGGAACCGGCGCGTGATCCGCGGGGTCGGCCGGGGGGGCAGGGCGTAGAACCGCACGGTCGGGTCGGAGGGGTCCACGCTGTTGTCGCGCACGGCGTTGCCCACGAGCCGGAACTCCACGAGGACGTTCTCGCGCTGGCCGGCGGGCAGGATCTTGCCCGTCGGGCCCCGGCCGTTGACCTGCTCGAGGCGATTCTCCAGCCACAGGCGCTTGACGCCGAGGTCTCGCGCGAGCGCCTTGAAGTCGATGATGATGTCGATGCGCTCCGCAACACCGATGCGGGCCCCGCTCCCGGATGAGGTGGGGAAGCGTACCGGGGCGGGCAAGAGGTTGCCGTCATTGGCGATGGCGAAGTACGGAATCGACTGCTTCGGATTGTCGGGATTGGTGAGGAACAGCTCGTAGAATCGCGACGGCCCGCCGTCCAGGACCCGGAAGCGGTAGCGACGCTTCTGCACCTCGAAGAATGGCTGGATGACCCCGTTGACCAGCAGCTTGTCGCCGACGAGGCCGTCGAACCCGAAGAGGTCGAAGCAGATCTTGCCAGTGCCGGGATCGATCAGCTTGTCGGCGAGGGCGAGCGGGATGTCGAACTGCGGGAAGCTCGGGAGCCTGAAGCCGGTGTTCTCGTCGCCCGTGTCGAATTGGTTGAAGAGGAGCTCGAAGCCTAGCAACCCCTTGTAGACGTTCTCCGCCGTGTGCTCGACGCGGTGGTCGTGGTACCAGAGCGAGCTCTGGAACTCGAGAAGACGCTCGGCCGGGTCGGTATTGGGGTCGTCGAACCCGGGCGTCTGCATGGTGCGGTGGTAGTCGAAATACTGGCCCCGGAAGAAGAAGCGGCACGGGCTCCCGTCGCTTTCGGGGGCGTCGTGGAAGTTGTGGAAGTGGGTCGAGACCTCGGGCACCCCGAAGCCGCCGTTCTGCGCCTGGGGTGGCAAT
>VAYC01000036.1 GCA_005885025.1 Actinomycetota bacterium
CGCGGCAGGCTTTCCTTCGCCGGTGGCGATGATCACCCGTTCCTCGCCGGCTGTTCGTCCCGGCCGGCGTTCCAGGAAGCGCAAGGCTCACCTACCCGGCGTCTACTCCACGTCCTCCGCGCTGGCCCTGACCGTGCGCTCGCCCGTGATGGTGGGCACGGAGACGTCCGTGGCCTCCCATCGCTTCGCGAGCTTCTCCGCCACGGCCGGCATGGTCGTGTACTCCATCTCATCCAGCGGCAGCCGGTGCGGCTCGAACGGGCCGTGCCGGCGAAGGTAGTCCATGATGTCGTTGACCATCTTGCGGGCGTTGTCGAACGAAGGGTCGTCGAACATGTCCCTCGGTCCGTTCAGGCGGCCGTCCTTGAGCTGGTACCCGAGGCAGACCACCCGCGGCGGGCCATCGAAGCGCGCGGGGTGGGCATCCCGGAGTGGCACCGGCATGAGGGGGGCGTGGTGGGAGCCTCGCATCGCCCCGGCCACCGTGTGGGGGAAAGAGAACGGCTCGAGGGCCTCCCCGACGGCGGGTAGCCCCGACTGGGTGCGGACGATCATCACGGGGTCGTCCTTCCCCACATAGCGTCCGGCCATCAACGACAGGCGCTGCGTGCTCGTCACTGCGGCCACCTCGCCCAGGGACTTCGAGATCACCCGCTTGATCACGTATCTGGAAGGCGATCCGATGAACAGCAGGAGGTCGTAGATCTCGCCGGGACAGTCGAGGAGGATCCGCTTGTCATCCATGAGGTCGTGGACCTCGAACAGGAACCCGTCGTGCATCTTCGGGTCGATGACCAGGCCCGGTGTGTTGAAGGGATCGCCGAACATCTTGTACAGAGGCAGGTTCCACGCCCCCGGCTCGGTCTTGTCGCCCAGGAAGCACAGGACGGGCTCGGAGGGTCGCTCCTCGATCTCGATCTCGGCGAACCCGGGGCCCATGCCGCGGAGGTTCCCCGAAAACGCGTCCGAGAGCAGGTCCTGGCCCGCGCCGTACAGGCCGCGCTCCTTCGCCACCTCCGTCGTCTGAAGGAACACGTCCCAGGCGAACGCGTGAACTCGCTCGGCCTCCAGACCGTGCGTGTGGGTCATGATCAGCGAAAGGTCGTCGCCGCAGTACGAAACCTGCCCGTCGATCAACAGATCGCCCCGCGCACCGTCGATCGCCTTCTGGGCCACCTCGATGGCCCGCGGATGGACGGCCGAGTGCCCAACGAAGCCGCCGGTGTCGGCCTTGATGATGGACAAGGTCAGCACCCCGTATCCCCTCCTTCTCTTCGGAGCGACCCCCTTCGGGACCGTCCCCATTCACTCGGGTTGACTGCGCGGCCGGGGCACGCGCGCCAGACATGCTACCCCGCCAAAGGCCCAGCTAGCCGACCAATTTTTCCAGCCGGAGAGCCTCCCCTTCCGAAGGGGCGGTGTCCTGAAAGCAATTTCGCAGGCCAGGCTCGGGGCACTGGGGGCAAAGGCACTATTGACAACGAGGCGTGGCTCGTGTGACAAGTGCGCGTTCGGAGATCAGAGGAGCCACTCGTGGCCTACCGCCTTCGCTGGGCTCTCCCCTTTATCCTCGTCATCATTACCGCTCTCCAGGCCCCGTCTGCTGGCGCGACGGTTCCCGGGGCAGATGGGCGAATCGCCTTCGCCACGACCCGGGATGGGAACAACGAGGTCTACTCCATGGCGGCCAACGGAACGGATCAGATCAACTTGACGTCCGATCCCAGTACCGACCAAAGCCCGTCTTGGTCACCTGACGGTGCTCAGATCGTCTTCGCCAGCACCCGGGATGGAACCTTCCAGCTGTACATCATGAGCAGTAATGGATCCGGAGTTACGAAGCTGACGAGCGAGGCAAGTGACGCCTCAAACCCCGCGTGGGCCCCCAACGGGACAAAAATCGCATACGAGTGTGGGGTGGCAGGTCATTTCGAGGTCTGCACTGTGAACTCCGACGGGACAGGCAGGTTCCAGGTCACCACTGGAGCGGTCGACCACCAGCGGCCGGCTTGGGCCCCCGACGGCTCGAAGATCGTTTTCGACTCCGCCCAGAAAGTGGGCTACGACCTCTTCACAGTAAATCCGGACGGGACCGATGAAACCGACATAACGAACACCACCCAAATAGACGAGAGTTCCGCCAGCTGGTCACCGGATGGGACCAAGATTGCTTTCAACGGCTTCGACTTCCAGTCTCCGACTCCTAGTGATGACATCTACGTCATCAACCCCGATGGGACCGGGAGCACAGATCTGACGTCTACGCCTCGCGTTCAGGAGTACGACGCTGAATGGTCGCCTGACGGGACCGCGATTTCCTTCGATGCATACTCCGACGCCGATTTCGAGGTGTTCTCGATGTCATTCGGATCCCGCCGTGAGATAGACCTCACGAACAATGTCGCTGATGAGTTCGAGCCTTCCTGGCAGCCCATCCCCTGCTCTATCTCGGGAACTTCGGGAGATGACGTTCTCGTGGGAACGTCAGGCGCCGACGTCATTTGCGGTCTTGTCGGCAACGATCGTATTTCGGGAGGCGGAGGTAACGACGTCCTTCTCGGCGGTTCTGGAGACGACAAGATCACTGGCGGTGCAGGAGCCGATCAGATTGTGGGAGGGGCAGGAGCCGATGTTCTGTTAGGTGGGACCGGGAGAGATAAGTTGAATGCTGTCGATTTGATTGGAAGCAATGACTCTCTCGGTGGTGGCGCCGGATCTGATCGGTGCCTCGGCGATGCGGGAGATACGAAGTCGAACTGTCCTTGACCTCTTGCCCTCGGCTGCGAACAGAAAGATCCAGCGGCTAAGCTCCTGCCCGTGAGCGTGGCCGTCATCGGAGGGACCGGAGATGAGGGGTTCGGGCTGTCCTTGCGCCTGGCCAGGGCCGGCGAGGACGTCGTGATCGGGTCCCGGGCCGAAGATCGGGGGCAGGCTGCTGCCCAGAAGGCTGCGGATATCCTCGGGCTAGGATCGGGGTCGGGCACCCGGGGTGGCATCGAAGGCACCTCGAACGAGAAGGCCGCCGCGGCGTGCGACATCGTCTTCGTCACGGTGCCGTACGCGGGGCAGGCCGAGATCTACCGCTCGATCAAGGACGCGCTCCGGCCCGGCGCCATCGTCTGCGACACCACCACGCCCCTCGCCACGGCGGTGGGTCGGCCCGCCTGGCACGTGGTAACGCCCTGGGAAGGATCGGCGGCCGAACAGGCAAAGGCGATCCTGCCCAAGGGGATGCGCTTGGTCTCGGGCTTCCAGACGGTGTCGGGACACGCGCTCCAGGAACTCGAGCACGATTTGGAAGGGGACGTCCTCTTGTGCGGCGCCGAGGCCGAAGCGAAGGCCGCCATCGGCGCCCTCGTCGAGAAGATCCCGAACCTCCGATGGATCGACGCCGGGCTCCTTTCCATGGCCCGGATCGTGGAGCCGCTGACGGCGGTCCTGGTCAGCGTGAACCGCGTCTATGGCACGGACCGGGCTGGGATCGCGTTGACCGGCAAGGACGCCTGGGGCCTGCCGCGAGCGCAAGGGTAGGCACCCCTAGGCCCAGCCGGCGCGACGCTACGAGATTACCGTGCAAGAGGCAGGCTGAACGAGAAGGCGGACCCGCTCCCGACCTCGCTGTCTACGCGGATCTCGCCCCCGTGGGCCTCGACGATCCGCTTGCTGATATAGAGGCCCAACCCGGAGCCGGGGATCCCACTGCTCTCCGCGCCGGCTAGTCGCGAGAACTGTTTGAACAGCCGAGCCTGGTTTTCAGGAGAGATCCCTGGACCCTGGTCCCTCACCGCGAAGACCAGCGCGTCCGTGGCGGACTCCACCGTGAGGTCGATGGGAGAGGGCGCCTCCGCATACTTCTCCGCGTTGAGCAACAGATTCCTCAATACCTGAACGACCCGGACTCGATCGGCCAGGACCTTCGATCCCTCCGCCCCCACCTGGAGCTCGATCCGAAGCCGCCCGCCCAGTTCATCGACGGCGTCGGCCGCTTCCCTGACGAGGTCTGTCGCCGATTCTGGTCGGATGGAGATCGCCGGTCCGTCGGTATCCAGTCCCATCACAGATACGGACTGCGTGGCGAGGTCCCGAAGGCGGCCGGTCTCGCGCTCGATCCACCGGACCACGTCCAACCGAAGCTCTTCGCCGAGTTCGCTCCATCGTTTGTCCAAGGTGACCGCGTACGTACGTAATGCAGCGATGGAATGCATGAAATCGTGGGTGAACATCCTGGCCAATTCGGCCTTCTCTCGGTCCAGCTGCTCGAGTTCCACGACACGAGCCCGCTCAGTCTCGTACAGCGCGGCCAGCTCTTGACGGGCTCTCTCCAGGGAAAGGCTTCGGCAGAACATTTGCCTCGCCAGGACCAGCGGGATCAGCACCGAGAGGACACCCAGGAATCCCACCCTCAGGTAGAGCTGAGCGGCGATGACCCCAATCGCCCCCAGGCCCAGGTAGCTGAACAGGAACTCGGCGGGATGCCCAATCCGAAGTTCTCGGACCACCCGGGACAGACGCTCTTCGTAAAGGAGGCTCGCCCCTATGCTCACGAGGCCCGCGTTTACCAGGTAGCCCACCAGCGCGGCAGCGAGTGCGGCAGAAGCCAGGCGAGGGATGCCCGCATCCGCGGACCCGAGGGAATGGAACACTGCACTGGCGGTGAACGCGGACGCCGCCATCTGCGAGCGGTTGAAGAGGGCTCTCAACAGCCCGATTTCCCGCCTCAGCTCCCGTGGGTCGAAGGACGCGGCAAACAGGGCCACCCCCGCCGCAGCGGGGTCGTAGAGGATGGCCACCGCCATGAGGAGGGGGAAATCGAGAAGCAACTCAAGCCCGTGCCACGCGGGCACGGGCAGAAGGTCGACGAGGGCGATCAGAGCCATCCACAGCAGCAAGGACTTCTTCAGATCGACCGACTGCCTTGTGAGGACATAGACGATCGCAGCAAGCGTGGGCACGACGATCGCACCTTCGAACACCCTCAGGGTGAGACGCCGATGCACTGGTGGAGTGGGGGGGACCGGCGCGATTGTCTCGATGAGGGCTGTGTCGCTCAGGACAGAGGGCTGGGGAAGCATGCCGGAGGTCATGCTGTCAAAGAGGGGAACCCTAGGTCAATGGGTGACTAGGAACTTCGGCCCAATCGCGGTAGGGAGTTCGGGCAACTGTGGAATCGCCCACCCGCCCGATACCCGGGCGGAGGCAAACGAGCTTATCTAGTGGGTGCTGCGCACCTGACCCACTGACCCTCCGGACCCGGAGGAGCGATGGGGGGAGGAAGGAGGCAGACATGTACTTGATCAGGCGGCTCTCGGTAGCCGCGCTGTCGCTGGTGGCCCTGGCCTTGGCCGTCGGCGCATCCTGGCGACTGCACTAGCGGCAGACCGGGGCGGGCTTGACCCACCCTCGAGGAGGAATCTCTCTCTAGCTCTCGAGGCGGAAGCTGAGATCGGCACCGACCTCGGCAACATCCATCTGGGCCTTCTGCAGCCGGCCCGAGTAATCCCAGTTCATGGCCTGCCACCGCGTGAACTGATCCAGGACCCAGATTCCTGCCTGTCTGGCGCCGTTGCCGGACCTCTTGTTCCCGCCGAACGGGAGGTGAGCCTCGGCGCCTGACGTCGAGTTGTTGACGCTGACCATCCCGGCGCTGATCCGCTCGCGGAACCGGAACACGGACTTCGGGTCGTTCGTGTAGATCGACGACGACAGGCCGTACCCGTGCCCGTTGGCCAGGTCCATCGCCTGCTCGAAGGTGGCGAATGTTGCCACGCCGACGATCGGCCCGAAGGTCTCCAACCGATAGAGATCGTCCTGCATCGTCACCCCGTCGACGATCGTCGGGTGATAGTAGAGGCCGGCGTCGGGGTCACCGACGAACCCCTCGCGCGGGTTCTGCGACGTGATCCGACCGGTCGCGGTCGAGCCGTAGAGCTTGTGATGAGGTTGAACGAGCTCCAGCCAGCCTTCGAACCGCTGGGAGAACCTCGCGCTGATCATGGGTCCGTACAGGACGTCCTGGAACGGGTCGCCGATCGATGCCGACTCGACGGCGCGCGTGAAGCGCGACAGGAACTCGTCGTGGACCGATTCGTGGACGATCACGGTCCCGAGAGAGGTGCATCGCTGGCCGGCCGTGCCGAACCCGCTGAACAAGGAGCCTTCGACGGCGAGGTCCAGGTCGGCGTCGGGCATGACGACCAATGGGTTCTTCCCGCCAAGCTCCAGGCACGGCGACTGGAGGTGCCGGCCGCAGAGCTCGCCGATCCGCCGCCCGACGTCCGAAGAGCCTGTGAACCCGACCTTGTCGACGAGCCCTTCCTCGAGAGCTCGCTCCAGTCCTTCGAAGGCCACCGGTCCCTCGGACAGGACCATGTTGAACACGCCCGCGAGGACGCCGCCGTGCAGGATGATCTGCGTGAATGCCTCGGCCGTCGCGGGCGTGTACTCGGCCGGCTTCCACACCACCGAGTTGCCACACACGAGTGCGGGGATGATGTACCAGGAGGGTACGGCCACCGGGAAGTTGCCCGCCGTGATGATGACCGCCGAGCCCACCGGCATGCGGAACGTGAACAGTTGCTTGTCGGGCATCTCGCTCGGAACGGTCTGCCCGTACAGGCGCCGCCCCTCGGACAGGAAGAAGTTGCAGGTGTCGATGACCTCCTGGACCTCGCCCAGCGACTCGCGGTAGGGCTTGCCGATCTCTCGCGTGATCAGCCGGGCCAGGGACTCCTTGTTCTCTTCCACGAGCCGCCCGATCTGCTGGACCGCCCGCCCGCGTACCGGCGCGGGGACCCGAGCCCACGCCTGCTGGGCGCCGTACGCCACACGGCACGCCTCCACGAACGTCGCGGCGTCGCCCAGGGACGCTTCGGCCACGACTTCGTCCAGGCGGGCGGGATTCGGAGCCTCGAGCTTCCCGCCCGGAGCTCCCTCGAGCGCTCGGCCCCCGATGTTGGACCCGACTGCCTTGGTCATGGAACCCCTCACTCGATGAAGATCAGCGGCTGGCCCGTGTCCACCACGTCGCCGGTGGACACCGCCACTTCGGCCACCTTGCCTTCGCGGGTGGCAGTGATGTGGTTCTCCATCTTCATGGCTTCCAGGATGCACACGGTCTGCCCGGCTTCGACTGCCTGGCCGGCCTCGACCATGATGCGCAGGATCGTCCCCTGCATCGGGGCCGCAATGATCTCTCCGCTTCCGTCGGCCGCATGCCCGTGGGCGGAGGAGGCTGGGGGAGCCGGGGGGGTTCGAACCTCATCTCCCCACACCGCCACCGGGACCCGCCGGCCGTCAACTTCCACCTGGAGATGGACGGGCCGAACCGAGGCGGCGCCGCCTCGGGTGAGTCGGCCGTCGCCTATGGGCTCGCTCGCCGCTCGTTGCATCGCGGCCAAGCCTCCTGCGGGCAGCGCCTCCTCTACCCATTTCGTGTGGACGGTGCCTTCGCGGAAATCCTCGGTGTCGAGCACCCACCGGTGGAACGGCATCGTCGTGGGGATTCCCTCGACCCGAAACTCGTTCAGAGCCCGCAGCATCCGGCGGCGCGCGGCCTCGCGGTCCTCGCCCCACACGATCAGCTTGGCGAACAGGGAGTCGTAGTCACCGACCACGCGCCGGCCCTCGCCGAAGCCGGAGTCCAGCCTGACGAACGGCCCTCCGGGCGGCTCGAACCCGGTGATCAGGCCTGGGCCCGGAAGGAAGTCCCGCAGGGGATCTTCGGCGTTGATGCGGCACTCGATGGCGTGGCCCCGTGGCTCGGCGCCGGCCTCAACCGTTTCTCCGAGAGCAACGAGGATCTGCAAGCGGACCAGGTCCAGTCCGGTAATCATCTCGGTCACGGGATGTTCCACCTGGAGACGAGCGTTCATCTCGATGAAGTAGAAGTGACCGTCCTCGTCCACGAGGAACTCGACGGTCCCGGCGTTGACGTAGCCGGCCGCTCTCGCGATCGCCACTGCCGCGTTTCCGATCCGGGTGCGCAGCTTCTTGTCGACGACCGGGGACGGGGACTCCTCGACGAGTTTCTGGTATCGGCGCTGGAGCGAGCAGTCCCGTTCGCCCAGGAAGGAGACATGGCCGCTAGCATCGGCCAGGACTTGGGCCTCCACGTGGTGGGCCCGAGTGACGTAGCGTTCCAGATAGATCTCCGGCCGACCGAAGTACGCTCGTGCCTCGCGGGCTGAGCGCTCCACGGCGTCGCCGAGTTCGTCCGCGCTCTGAACCAGATGCATGCCCTTCCCGCCGCCCCCGAACGCCGCCTTCACCACGAGCGGGAACCCGATGCGTTCGGCTTCCTTCGCCGCCTGGTCCGTATCGATAGGGTCCGGAGTTCCTGGGATGGTGGGCGCGCCGGCATGGTCGGCGGTGCGTCGGGCGGCAGCCTTGTCGCCCATCAACAGCATGGCCTCGGGTGGTGGTCCGACGAAGGTCAACCCCTCCTCCGCCACGCGCCGGGCGAAATCCGCGTTCTCCGCCAGGAACCCGTACCCGGGGTGGATCATCGTGGCGCCGCTGCGGTGGGCGGCGTCCAGGATCGTCCCGGCGTTCAGGTAGGACTCCACCGGCGCGGGTGGACCGATGTGATAGGCGTCGTCGGCCAGCTCGACGTGCAGGGCATCGCGATCGGCATCGGAATAGACGGCGACGGTGGGGATGCCCATCTCCCGGCAGGATCTCATGACGCGGACGGCGATCTCGCCGCGATTGGCCACCAGGACGCGCTGCTCGATCGGGCCCGGCACGCTCGGAGCATACCGTCGGCCCTGGAAATTACACCCAGGTAATTGAACGCGCTGGATGGGTGCCCAATACTGAGCGCGTTCGACTGGAGGCATGGCCATGACGATGGAAGGGATAGCCCTGCGCAGGCGTTTTTTGGGTGTCGATCCAGGAGAGGTCGAGCGCCTCCTCGCGGAGCGCGAGATAGAGCTGGGTCAGCTAACGCGCCAGGCCCGGCTGGCTGAGGAGCGGGCTGCCGAGGCCGAGGGGCGATGGCACGCACTCGAAAAGCGAGTCATCGAGTCGGAACAGCGCACTCTCTCCGCGGAACACGAGCTGAAGAGATTGCAGAGCATGCTGTCCTCGCTCGGGCTGGAGCTGGCCCGGCGGGAGCAAGAAGCCGAGGCGCTGCGGGTCGAGGCCGACGATCTTCGGCGGCAGCTCGAGGCGGCGCTGGCCAGGGCAGCGGACATCGGTTTCGAGGGGGAAGGGGAACCGCGGCCCGACCCGGCCACGAACTTCCTGGTCACCGAAGTCGCGCCAATTCTCCGGGCTGCGGAAGAGTCCGCCGCCAAGGTCCTGCGGCAAGCTCGGGCGGCTTCGGAGCAGGAGAGGGCCCACATGGATGAGGCCCGGGGAGAACTCCAGGCGCAGCTTGGCGTCATCACCACCTGGTGGAACGACGTTCACGAGGTCCTGAACCCGATCCAGGAGAACCTCTCGGCTGCCCGGAAGACCATCGAGGATATCGGGGTGCAGGTCCGCGAGGCGCTGTTCCCGCTGGGCGGCCTGATCGGCACGATCGGCCAGGAGCTCAGCAAGCTTTCCCAGATCTCGAGCCCGCCGATCCCGTCCCAATCGGAGCGGGATGCAGCCAAGCGGGACGAGCGAGCTCCCCTGCCCAGACGAGAGAGAAGCCAGAAGGGGGAGCGACTGACGGTTTCCATCGAGGAGCAGGGCGAACGACGCTCGGAGACCGAGCAGGTGTCCGCGGGCCCCCGCCCCGGCCGGGGCACGTGGTGGCCGAACGCCGAGCGCCCGCGGCGGGAGACCGGCCTGTAGGCTTCTCACCGCTTGCTGACACTGGAATCGGTGGCCCGAGCGGCGAAGTCCGCCGGCATCGAAGCGCCCTCTCATTACCTCGAAGTCACGGGGTCGACCAACACCGAGCTGCTGGCGCTGGCCGAGCAGGGCGCCCCGGCCTGGACGGTCCTGGCAGCCGGTCATCAAGTCGAAGGCCGCGGCCGGCTCGACCGGACATGGGAATCGAAGCCGGGGGCGTCGCTGCTGGTCTCCGTGCTTCTGCGCCCGGACCTTCCGCCGACGGACTCGTCGCTGGTCACGCTGGCTGCGGGCGCGTGCATGGCCATGTCGTGCTCGGTGGCCTGCGGGGTGGACGTCCGGTGCAAGTGGCCGAACGACCTCCTCGTCGCAGACCGCAAGCTCGGCGGAGTCCTCACCGAAGCGAAGGTCGAGCGCGGCCGCTTGGCCCACGTCGTGGTGGGGGTGGGGATGAACCTCGAACAGAGAGCGGAGGACTTTCCGCCCGAGCTCCGCGGTTCGGCCACGAGCGTGGCCAACGAGGGCGGCCGGCCTGACGGGCCGGCGCTCCTGTTCGAGTTCCTCCTCCGGCTGACGCGGTTCGGCGATCCCTCGCGGCCTGGTTTTCGAGAGACCGTTCTGGACATGTATCGGCGCGTATGTCAGACGATCGGCCGAACCGTCCGGGCCACCACCGCAACCGGGCGCCACGTCGAAGGAAGGGCGACGGGTGTGGGCGACTGGGGGCAGCTGGTCGTGGAGACCGACCGCGGTCCTGAGGAAGTGACGTTCGGGGAGATCACCCACCTGCGTTGAAACGCGTCCGTCGCGGCCCCTTTGGGCGGTTCCTGATCCCGCTGGGCCTTTCGGCTGGTACTCGAAATGGCCCATTGGCCCTTGCTCTTTTTATGAATGATCCGTATTTTGCTCGTCCGGCAATCAACCGGTCGCCCAGATGTGCGCTGAACGAGCCCGGGAGCACGAGTGGGAGCCGACTTCCCCAGCCGAGACGCCGCCGCGGAGAGCCGCGGAGCTTACGGTTATTGGATCGTGGCCATCGGCGCAGTTCTGGCAGGGTGGACCCTCGCCATCCTGGCCACGCGACAGCCCACGTTTCGAGTCCTCTCGTCCGAGGCCCGCGAACCGCTTGAGGCCGCGGCGGCCACGGTCATCACCCTCGTGTGCGTGCTCGCCTACATTCAGTATTCGCTGACCAATTCGACGACAGCGTTCTTCACCGGTCTCGCCTTCCTTGCTCTCGCCTCCAATCAGATCGTGTTCGGGGTGTTCCTGGGAACGGGATCATTCGGGATCACCGCTCAACAAGAGATGTATTTCTGGACGGTTGGAAGGTTGTTCTCGGGCATACTGCTTGCCATTTCCGCCGTCGGCGGGACCCGGTGGGCCGAGGTCAAACGACCGTCGACCCGTTTCCTCGTCGGTGCGGTGCTCGTTCTGGGA
>VAYC01000333.1 GCA_005885025.1 Actinomycetota bacterium
ATGAGCGCGTCGCTCGGCCTGCCGACGGTGACCGCCGGGCTCCCCATGCCGGGCTATCCGGGCGATCACTGGCACTACGTCCTGTCCCGCATCCTGGTCGCCGCGCGGAACGCGGGCCTCCAGGCCATCGACGGGCCGTACCTGGTGATCAAGGACCTCGA
This sequence comes from Actinomycetota bacterium, assembly GCA_005885025.1. Taxonomy (GTDB): domain Bacteria; phylum Actinomycetota; class UBA4738; order UBA4738; family UBA4738; genus AC-52. Next base: position 162 of record VAYC01000333.1, read on the forward strand.
GGGGTTTCGAGAGATGGCGTTGCGGGCCCGGGCCCTCGGATACGACGGCAAGTGGGCCCTGCATCCGGGGCAGGTCGACGTGCTGAACGAGGTGTTCACCCCGACCCAGGACGAGTTCGACAAGGCCGAGGCCGTGCTGGAGGCCTACCGCCACGCCACCGACGTCCAGCTCACCGGGGCCGTGATGTTCGGCACCGAGATGATCGACGAGGCCAGCCGGAAGATGGCCGAGCAACTCTCGGCACGCGGCCGCGCCGCCGGCCTGAGCCGTCAGAAGAAGCTCGAGGACTTCACGACGGCCGAAGGCGAGGGCTAGCCGTGGGGGCGACCGAGACGACGGGCCTGGTCGAACTGAGCGAAGAGCAGCAGGCCGTCGTCCAGATGGTCCGCGAGTTCGTGGACCCCGGTGGCGGAGGAGCTCGAGCACCGCGACGAATACCCTGAGAAGATCGTCGAGGGCATGAAGGAGCTCGGTCTGTTCGGGCTCACCGTTCCCGAGGAGTTCGGCGGCGCGGGGCTCGACCTCCTCACCTACGCGCTGGTCGGAGTGGAGCTGTCTCGGGGATGGATGTCCCTCTCGGGCATCCTCAACACGCACTTCATGGCTGTGTACCTGTTGAAGCAGCACGGCAGCGACGAGCAGAAGCAGCGGTGGCTGCCGAGGATGGCCACCGGCGAGCTGCGCGCCGCGCTGTCGATGAGCGAGCCGGGCGCCGGGTCGGACGTCCAGTCCATCCAGTGCCGCGCCGATCGGGACGGTAACCACTACGTGGTCGACGGGACCAAGATGTGGGTGACCAACGGCCTCCGGGCCGGGCTGGTGGTGCTGCTCTGCAAGACCGACCCATCGGCCGACCCACCGTACCGCGGGATGTCGCTGTTGTTTGTCGAGAAGGAGCCAGGTGAGCGCTCGTTCGAAGGCATCACCATCCCCCCGAACATCGAGAAGATGGGCTATCACGGGGTGGAGACGACGGAGCTCGTGTTCGAGGATCACCGCGTCCCGGCGGCCAATCTGCTGGGGAACGAGGGTGAAGGGTTCCGGCAGGTCATGGACGGGATCGAGGTCGGCCGGGTCAACGTGGCGGCGAGGGCGGTCGGACTGGCCACCCGGGCCTTCGAAGAGGCCATCCGCTACGCGCAAGAGCGGAAGGCCTTCGGCAAGCCCATCGCCCAACACCAGATGATCCAGGAGAAGCTCGCTGACATGGGGACCAAGCTCGAGGCGGCCCGGCTGATGTTGTTGCAGGCGGCGAAGAAGAAGTCGGCCGGCGTGCGCAGCGACCTGGAGGCCGGCATGGCCAAGTACTTCTGCACGGAGGCCTGCCACGAGATCGTGACCGAGGCCCTCCGGGTCCACGGCGGGTATGGCTACTCGGCCGAGTATCCGATCGAGCGCCTGTACCGGGACGCGCCGTTCCTGCTGATCGGCGAGGGGACCAGCGAGATCCAGAAGCTGGTGATCGCCCGCCAGCTCCTGGAGCGTCACAAGGTGGAGGGCTGATGGGCGCCGACGCCTTCAAGGCTCTCCGGGGCGAGTGCGAGGAGCTGTCCAAAGTCGTCCTCGATCTGCCTGAGGACGACTTCGCCCGTCCCACACGGTGCACGGCCTGGAACGTGAAGGAGCTCATGGGCCACATCTACCGGGACATCGATCGGATCAACGCAGCGCTCTCGTCCGAGCCCCCGGGCGAGGCCACCGACGACTCGGTCAGCTACTGGCGCGCGTACGACCCCGCGACCGACGCGCCAGACATCGCCGAGCGAGCCAAAGAGCGGGCCGACATGTACTCGACCGGGCACGATCTGGCCGCGGCGTGGGAGGAGCTGTGGCCGCGCACCCTGGAACTGGCCGAAGACGCCGACCCAGCGAGGCTGGTCCAGACATGGGGCCCGGTGACCCGGTTCGATGAGTACCTGAAGACGCGCGTGCTGGAGGTCACCGTCCACCGGATGGACCTGGAGGACGCCCTGGGGCGCAAGGGCTGGGGCACCGATGCCGCCGTCTCGATCGTCGACGACATCCTCGAAGGGCTTCTGGGCGAGCAGCCCCCGAGCGACCTGGAATGGGACGTCGTCGACTTCATCGAGACGGGGACGGGCAGGAGGGCCCTGACGGATTCGGAGCGCAGAATCCTCGGTCCTCTGGCCGATCGCTTCCCGCTGTTGGGGTGAGACCGCAGGAGGGGATGGTGGGAGAGGCCAGGGCGTTCGGGCGATACTTCGAGGACTTCGAGGCCGGAGACGTGTACAAGCACTGGCCGGGCAAGACCATCACGGAGTTCGACGACCACCTGTTCTGCATGATCACCATGAACCACCATCCGCTCCACACGAACGCCCACTACGCCGAGACCTCCCCCCAGTTCAAGCGCAACGTGGTGGTCGGGAACCTCGTCTAATCGTTGGCCTTGGGCATGAGCGTCCCAGACGTCAGCGGCAAGGCCATCGCCAACCTCGAGGTCGAAACCCTTCAGCACAAGGCGCCGATGTTCCACGGCGACACGCTCTACGCGGAAACGACGGTGCTGGACAAGAAGGAGTCGTCGTCGAAGCCCGACCGTGGTGTGGTCACGGTGGAGACTCGCGGCTACAACCAGGACGGCGTCGTGGTGCTGTACTTCCGGCGAAAGGTCCTGGTCCCCAAGCGGGGAACGGTGCCGGAGCAGCCGGGACGCCCCGAGCCCCAGGGAGAGGATTAGCGGGCGGCGAACCGGGCCTCGGCCACCGTCTTGCCGCCCTCGGCCCGGATCCACAGGTCACCGCCGCTGGCCTGGGAGAGCCGCGAGGCCACGAACAGCCCCAGCCCAAAGCCCGTGCGGGTCCTGGTGGCCGACATGTCCTCCTGATAGAAGGCGGGGAAGCCGCCCCCGGGCGGGTTCCAGCCTCCCGCGTCGGAAACGACCAGGATGGCCACCCCGTCCTCGCGCCGGGCGGACCCCGTGCTTCACCGCGTTGGACAACAGCTCGAACACGACCCGCTCGACGTAGCGGTGGGGGACGCCCTCCCACACCCCGTCCTCGATGGCGACCACGTCCGGGCCCGCCCCGATCCGCTGCACGGCCGCTTCCATCGCCTTGTCGACCTCGGTGACGCCCTCCGCGACGGGACCCGAGGCGACCAGCTCCAACCCTTCCACCAGGAACTCGAGCTCGGTCACCCGCCGCAGGGCGCTCTCCACCTCCCCGGCCTCGTCGGCTCCCAGCCCTCGTTGCTCGAGCATCCGGAGCGCGCCGAAGATCACGGTGAGGGGGGTGCGAAGCTCGTGGGACAGGACCTGGACGAACTCGGCCTTGGCCCGGGCCAGCCGCTCGACCTGTTCCCGCCGCTCCCGTTCCTCCTCCAAGAGGCGGCGGAGGTCCTCCACGGCCGCGGGGAGCACCCGTTGGTCCAGCTCGGGCTCGCCGGTGGCCGCCCGGCGAATGGCGGACGAAAGCTCGTCGATGGTCCCGCCCTTGACGACGTAGCCGATGGCGCCGGCGGTGAGCATGTCGCTGATGATCGAGCGCGTGGCCGAGACGCCGTCCATGTCCGGCATTCGGACGTCCATGAGCACGACGTCGGGCCTGAGGTCGCCTGCCCGGACGACGGCCTCCCGGCCGCCCCCGGCCTCACCGACGACCTCGATGCCCCCGTCGAGCGAGAGCGCCTCCCTGAGCATCGTGCGGGTGCTCGAGGAGTCGTCCACGACCATGACGCGAACGAGATCGGTCATCTCTGCCTAAGGGTAATGGTCGGTCGGGGCGTCCCCCCACCTGAGAGGCACGATTCCCTGGCGGTTAGCATCGGCCCGATGCCCGATCCCATGGCCCTGAGGGCCCTGTCGGCCGAGATCGTGAAGTGCCGGACGTGCCCACGCCTGGTGGCGTGGCGGGAGCGGGTGGCCCGAGAGAAACGGGCCGCGTTCGCCGGCCAGACGTACTGGGGCCGGCCCGTGCCGGGGTTCGGGGACCCGGCCGCGCGCATCCTCATCGTCGGCCTGGCCCCGGCCGCACACGGCGGGAACCGAACCGGCCGCATCTTCACTGGCGATCGTTCCGGCGACTTCCTGTTCGCCGCCCTGTACCGGGCCGGCCTGGCCAACCAGCCGACGTCGGTGAGCCGGGACGACGGGCTCGAGCTGCGCGAGACCTACATCGGGGCGGTCAACCGCTGCTGTCCACCCGGGAACCGGCCCACCCCGGCCGAACGCGACAACTGCATCCCGTACCTGGCCCGCGAGCTGGAGCTCCTGGACCGGGTTCGCGTTTTGCTGTGCCTGGGCCGGTTCGCCTGGGACGGGGCGGTGCGCGCGGCGAGCCACCTCGGCCACGGGGTGATGGGGCGCCCGCGGTTCGGCCACGGGAGCGAGGCCGAGGTCGGACCGTACACGCTGCTGGGCTCGTACCACCCGAGCCAGCAGAACACGTTCACCGGCAAGCTGACCGCGGCCATGTTCGACGCGGTGATCGCCAGGGCGGTCGAGGTCGCCACGCCGAACTAGGGATGCGCCGCTCCCAGCCGGTCGGCGAAGGCGAGTGCGATGCGCCGGTTGACCGGCGTGTCGGCGTGCAGGCTCACCGCGTACCGAACGACGCCCTCCGTCCAGACCAGCATCACGTGGCCGGAATTCATGCTCGAGCCACCCGGGCAGTCGATCCACCGTCCGGCCCGGCCCCGCACGGTGGCCGAGCCGGCCCGTCGCCCGCCCTGGCAGGTGAGGAACTCCACGTCACGTTCCCGTCCCGCTCGCGCCTCCAGGAGGAACAGGTGGTTGCCGTCCTGGCCCGGGATCCCCACGTATCCCGGCGGTCCGGAGAACGTGAACTGAAGAGCGAGCGCTCCGAAGAACACACAGCGCTCGGGTCCGCACTCGACCATCGAGTCGGCTGCCCCCGGCACGACGGTCGGGCACAGGACGGCGGCTCCGAGCCGGTCCGCCGCCGAGCGGCACGTGGCGAGGACGGAGGGCTCGGGTGGAACCAGATAGATCGCGCCGACCAGCTCGCCGCCGGGAGGTGGGGAGGCCAGGTGGAACCCGGACCGGGTCGCCTCCTCCAGCGAGGAGAAGCACCGGTCGGGCCGCACGTCGGCCGTGGGCTTCGCCGCATCGTTCGGGGCAAAGACCACGCGGCCCACCCCCTCCCATCCGTAACCGAACGGACAGATGAACAGGCCGGAACCAACGACGCGAGGCGGCGTTCCCGGCCGCTCTGAGAGGGCATTCGAGGGCGGCACGAACGCGTGCCGGCCGCTGCAGGTGGTGAGAAGGCAGATCACCGCACCCACGGCGAGCCGACGCATCGATGAGAGGGACGGCGAAATACCGGTCGGGGTTCGCGGGAAAGCGGATCGGACCCTCCCATGTATCCTGGCTTGATGCGGCGTTCAGGTGTCCCGTATCACCGGTGGAGGATGAAGTTCCCCGACCCGGACACCGAGACGAAGCCGATCAACAGGACCACCGTCCGGCGGG
>VAYC01000037.1 GCA_005885025.1 Actinomycetota bacterium
CTCCTCGGCGATCCGGCGCGCCTCCTCGTTCACGATGCCCAGTTGGAGCCACAGGACCTTCGCTCCGACCTGCACGGCTTGGCGAGCAACCTCCGGTGTGAACTCCGCGCGACGGAACACGTCGACCAGGTCGACCGGCTCGGGCACATCAAGCAGGGATTCGTAGGCCCGTTCCCCAAGCACCTCGGCCTCGTTGGGGTTAATGGGGATGATCCGGTAGCCCACCTGTTGCAGGTAGTCCGCCACGTTGTACGAGTGCCGTTCGGGCTTGGACGAGAGGCCGACGACCGCGATGGTCCGGATCTCTCGGAGCAAGGCGCGGAGCTGATCGTCCCCGGGCGTGTATCCCCGCGTGTACTCGGTCATTGCGGCTTTCCGGCGGGCGATCCGTCGACCGCCTCGATGAACGAGGCCAGGATCCGGCCGGTGGCCCCCCAGATTAGCCCGCCATCCATCTCGTAGATATGGGTCTCGAACCGCCGGCCGTCGTATCGGAACTCCTGGAGCCTCCCGACCTTGATCAGCGTGGCGAGAGGGAACTCCAGGACGCCGGCGATCTCGGCCGCGTTGGGAGTGAACAGAGGATCGCGCCACAGGAACCCCACGAACGGAACGATCAGGATCCCGGTCACGTTGGTGTGAACCGGCGGGAGGGCCCCCACCAGCTCGACGTCCGCGGGGGCCAGCCCGAGCTCTTCCTGGGCCTCCCGCAAGGCCGTGGCGGCCAGCTCCTCCCCCGGGTCGGCCAGCCCGCCGGGGAAGGAGATCTCACCGGGGTGCCGGGAAAGCGTGTCGGTCCGCTTGGTGAACACCACCCGCAGCTCGGGAGCCGCCCCCAGAACGGGGACCAGGACGGCGGCCGGAGACGTCCTGGGCGGGAGGGCGACGGAAGGGGCTGGGTTCAAAAGGATGCGCAGCCGGTCGCGCAGTTCTTGGGGATCCATGCCACCCATAGTAGTGAGGGCCGTATCATGGGTTGGATGAGCGAGGCGAGGATCGAGACCATCGGGGTCACGGAGAGGGCCGCGGAGAAGGCCATCGCGCTGGCTCAGAAGGAAGGTCACGCCGAGGCCTTCCTCCGCCTTCGCGTCACCGCCGGCGGGTGCTCGGGCTTCAGCTACGAACTGTCGTTCGAGGACGGCCCGCAGCCCGAGGACCATGTCGTCGAGGCTTTCGGCCTCCGCGTCCTGGTCGACCCGAAGAGCACGCCGATCGTGGCGGGGTCCATCCTGGAGTTCAAGGACGCCATGCTCGGAGGCGGCTTCAAGGTCAACAACCCGCAGGCCGTCCACGAGTGCGCTTGCGGGGAATCGTTCTCGATCTGAAGCCTCAGCGAACGGCTCGGGCGCTCCCCAGACCCTTCACTTCGAGGAGCCGGAGTTCCATGTCGGCCCACGGCGAGCGGAGATTCGCGCTCCCCAGGACCGAGCTCCACAGGCGGTCCGGCACCTCGTGGTCCATCCCGCTCTGGAACATGTAGTCCCACGTCGAATTGGCCAGGAAATCCGACTTGAGCGTTGCCGGCGTGCCCTCCTCGGGACCCAGCAGCTCGTAGCCCACCCGGTCCTCCGAGTATCCCGGCAGCCACCGCCAGAAGCGGGCCGGGGCCGCCACCAGCACGCCGGCCTGCTCGACCACGCCTTTGGTTCGGGCCACGGCCATCTTGACCACGTCGGCCATCGCGGCGTTGGCGAAGCCGCTGTGGTCCTCGCCGCGAGGGTGCCACTGCACCTCTATGGCGAGCTGGGGCACCTTGGACTTGGCCGCGACCACCACGTCGGTCGGCTCGGCCAGGGCTCCCGTGGCGGCCAGGCTGGACTCAACGGTGACCAGCTCGACCCGGCCGAACTGGAGGGCTTTGCGGAGGGAAGTCCGGACGTCGTCCTCGAAGGCGAGCTTGGTGGCAGGGGCGGACCGGGCGGCCAACCCCAGATGGTTCATCAGGGCTTGGACCTCTCCGGCCGCGGCCAGGAGCGCGGCCTGGACGGCGTCAGGTTCGAGCATTGGTCACCGGCGGGACGGGCACCGCGGGAGCGTAGCAAAGCCGCTGCCGGGAGTGAAGGCAAGCCTTTCGTGGCTGGCTGCCGCCCCTATACTGGCTCCCGATGCCCACCTCCGCCGACAAGACTCAATGGCGGGATCTCTACAACGAGGTCGTTGTCTCGGGGTTGTGTACCGGGTGCTCCGCCTGTGTGGTCGTCTGTCCATTCCACGTCCTCGGCTACGAGGACGACAAGCCCGTCCAGACGATGGGGCTGGGCGCGGACGTGTGCACCCACGGTGACAAAGGTTGCGACATCTGCACTCGAGCCTGCCCCCGGTTCCGGCAGTGGGAAACGGAGATCGATCGGATGCTGTTCGGCCGGACTCGCTCCGTGGAGGAGGTCATTGGCGTCCACCGGGAGGTCGTGCTCGCACGAGCGAAGGACCCTCGCGTCCTGGCCCAGGGTCAGGATGGCGGGGTGGTCTCGGCCCTCCTGATCTGGGGGTTGGAGACCGGTCAGATCGACGGGGCGCTCACGTCGAAGCTCTCGGATGAGCGCCCGTGGGATGCCGAGCCCACTGTGGTGACGGATGCAGACGGCGTGCTGGCGACGGCGGGCTCTCGCTACACCTACTCTGCGAATCCCCTCGCCCTGGTCCGCGCGGCCGAGATGGGACTCACCAACGTGGCCCTGGTGGGCATGTCATGCCAGGCGAGCGTGACCGGAGCCCTGGAGTCCCGGCGCGTCAACAAGTGGCGCAAGCGCATCGCGTGGACGTTCGGCCTGTTGTGCTCCAAGACCTTCACCTACGACGGGCTGAACGTGGAGATCGCCCAGAACCAGATGGGGTTGGCCCTCGACGACATCGTTCGCGTGAACATCAAGGGCAAGCTGCTCTTCTATACGAAGGACGGGACCGAACATACCTACTCGCTGAAGAAGGCTCAGGAATTCGCTCGGCCCGGATGCCTTCACTGCCCCGACTTCGCGGCTGAGCACGCCGACATCTCGTTCGGCGGCCTCGGGCAGAGCGATGGTTGGACCCTGACGGTCATCCGCACCGAGCTCGGCCAGGTCATTTGGGATGCGGCCGTCGCAGAAGGAATCGTAGAGTGGCGGCCGGGGTCCGAGGATCCGGCCGCGCTGGCCCTGATGGACAAGCTGTCGATCCACTCTCGCGAACGCTGGCCGACCGACACGCTTCCGGACGAATGGAAGCTCCCGGGCTTCCTACCGAACGGCGAGGGCCACGCCCCGACCGCAGACGGCCGGAGGGGCGGCGGGCGCGAAGTTGCCCCAGGACCGGCCGAGACGCCCTAAACGAGAATCACTTCAGGCCTGCGGTTCTTCCAGCGCCGGTCCTATCGATTGAGTTCGGGCAGCCACTTCACTGCGTCCTCGTCATCTAGTTCGGAAGTGATGACAAACCAGCCCTGGGGACAAGCATGATCCGCCTCATGTTCACCTCTTTTTGCACTCGCACCTTAGATCTCTAAGTGGCAGGCCCCGCGGAGCCTGTTGCGTGACGGCACGCTTTGCTTCCCGGCAAGCCATTTCATGATTTGTAACCGCATCCATTGTTCGATGGTGATCAAACAATGCAGGGCGGTAGCACGTGCCCCGATGGCCAGCTCGAGGGGAACCCCTAGCGCTACTCGGGCGTCTGGAAACCGGACACGAACGGGTGGTCCTTGTCGACCGGGCCCACCTGCGCGGCGCCGCCCGGGGAGCCGATCCCGCTGACGTCCGGATTGAAGAACTCCGCGTTGATCGGCGTGTAGTTCTTCCACTCGGCGGGGACGTCGTCCTCGTAGAAAATGGCGGTGACGGGGCAGACGGGCTCGCACGCTCCGCAATCCACGCATTCGTCGGGCTGGATGTAGAGCATCCTGCCGCCTTCGTAGATGCAGTCGACCGGGCACTCGTCCACGCAGCCCCGGTCCTTCACGTCGATGCAGGGCTCGCAGATCGTATAGGTCACTGTGGATTCACCCCTTTTTCACCGTGTTGACCGTGGAAATACAGTCTACCTCGGCCTGGAACGGCTGCAACCCCCGGTCGTGGGGCGAATCACCTCTCCAGGGAGGGCGAGGGGGCCGCTGCCAGCACGGTCCCCAACACCGAAGAGAAGGGGTCGAGGGCGGCAACCGGATAGCACAGGACCACATCCGCGCCGGCGTCCCGGTACTCGCCGAAGCGAGCCAGGGCCGTTCCACGCCCTCCGGTGACGGCGGTAGCCCGGACCAGCGGTTCTGGCACCTCCTCGACCCGGCCGGCCTGGTACGCCTTGGCGCCCATGGCGGCCTCCTCCCCCAACCCCATGAGCTCGAACTGCCGGAGGTAGTGAGGGATGGCGGCGTACTGTCCCGCCATCTGCTTGAGGGCGCTCATCGCCACGTCCTCATCGAGTCCCAAACATGCCCGCACGTAGACGGCAACGGTCAGCAGCGACGGGTCGCGCCCCGCTTGTTCGGCGGCACGGGCCAGGACGCTGCGGGCGCCGGCCACGCGCTCGGGACTGCACCAGTTCAGCAGCACGCCGTCGCCGATCTCTCCCGCCAGGCCCACCATGCGGTCGCCCAGGGCGGCCAGCCAGACAGGTGCAGGGGGCTGCCCTGCCGGCAGCTCGAGCTGGAAGGCCGGCGAGTCGAAGAGCTCGTCGGGTTTCACCCGGTGTCCCTCCAGGATCTGTCGAACGAGCCCAACGTACCGGCGCACGACGCCCACCGGCCGGGGCTGCCCGGGACCCCTCATCGGAGACCCGGCGCCGATCCCGAGAACGAAGCGGCCGCCGGAGAGGTCGTGGACCGTCGCCGCTGCCATCGCCGTCGCGACGGGGCTTCGCGCCCGAACGGTCACCACACCGGTGCCCAACCGAATCGTCGAAGTCGCGAGGCCGAAGCCGGTGAGGGTGGAGAAGGCTTCTCGCGCGGCGATCTCGGGTACGAACACCGACTCGTAGCCGGTCTCCTCCGCGGTGAGGACGATCTGCACGAGCTGGCGCCACGGTATCGGGTCACGCAAGACCACGCCGGTCCGGCCCGCAGGTTCGCCTGCCCGAGACCCGCCCGGTAGGGTCATGGCGCCATCGTCCCACAGCGTTCCGCGACCATGCGGCGGGTGCCATGCAGCGCATCACGTTCGAGACAGAAGACGGACTCGAACTCGAGGGGGAGGTTCACACCCCCGATGGGAACGCCTTGGGCTCGGCGGTGATCTGCCACCCGCATCCTCAATACGGCGGCAGCAAGGACCACCCATTGCTGTGGGCCATCCGCATCGAGCTCGCCGCGCGAGGCTTCGTGGTGTTCTCGTTCAACTTCCGCGGTGTGATGGGGTCCGAAGGCACCTTTGGGGGCGGGGTCGACGAGGTGAAGGACGTGCGAGCCGCCGTGGGGCGGGCGCGGCAGGAGTCGGACGGCCCGACGTTCGTGTGCGGATGGTCGTTCGGAGCCCATGTCGCCATGCGAACGGCGGTCGACGACGAACGCATCGCGGCGCTGGCGCTGGTGGCCCTCCCGCTCCACGAGGCGAGCATCGATCTCCCCGCCTTGCCGAGCCTTCCCGACCCCGGGCACCTGGAAAGGTTCGACCGGCCGGTGCTCCTGCTGGCCGGCGACTCCGACCCGTACTGCCCCGTTCCCGAGCTCCTCGTCATGGCCGGACGACTGCCTCGATCCACGGTGGAGATCGTGTCCGGCGCCGACCATTTCTTCGGCAAGCGGGAACATGAGGCAGCTCGGATCGTGGCTCGGTTTGCGCGGCAGGTCCTGCCGGGAGACCCAGCCCCTCAGTAGCCGCGCGGCGCGTTGTCTCGCCGGTCCAGAACCTCGACGCTCGACGACGTCCGCCACCGGCGCCGGCGCGGCCCGAACAGGGCCCTCCGGACACGCCATCCGACCAGCGCAGCGACCAGCGCCACGCCGATGATCAGCCCCAGGGCGACGCCGAGGGCCACCTTGAGCACGAACAGCAAGCTTCCGGTCAGGGCGAGGATGATCAGAAGGATCATGAGGAAGATTGCCATAGCATCCTTTCGACTCGGGCAATCTTACGCTGCCGTGGGGAAGAGACGACCGGGATGATCTTCGTCGGTACGAGCGGCTGGCAGTACGCGTCCTGGAGGGGCCGCTTCTATCCGAAGGGTGTCCCTCAGCGGGCCTGGCTCGCTCACTACGCCACTCACTTCCCGGTCGTGGAGGTCAACAACTCGTTCTATGTGCTTCCCAAGGAATCCACGTTCGACCGCTGGCGACAGGAATCGCCAGGGCGTTTCCTGTTCGTGGTGAAGGCCAGCCGGTACATCACCCACATCCGGCGCCTGAGGAACGCCAAGGATTCCGTCGATCGGTTCTGGTCACGTGCCGCTCGCCTCGGAGAGAAGCTCGGTCCGGTCCTCTTCCAGCTTCCGCCGAACTTCCGGGCCGACGCGGGCGTCCTGAACGAGTTCCTGGCGGCACTGCCAGGTCCGATGCGCGCGGCCTTCGAGTTCCGGGACGACTCGTGGCAGCACGACGAGGTCTACGAGCTCCTGGACCGGGCCGGCGCGGCGTGGGTCATGGCCGACCGCCCCGGGTGGCGGGTTCCCACGATCGTGACCGGAGGATGGTCCTACCTCCGGTTCCACCAGGGGCGGCGAACCCATCCCGGCTACGCGCGATCCAAGCTCCGGGCCTGGGCCGATCGCATCGCCGGGCTCGACGCGCGCGACGTGTTCGCGTTCTTCAACAACGACGCGTCGGCCGCCGCTCCGAAGGATGCCCGGACGCTGATGGATCTCCTTTTGGACAAGGCCCAGGACGTGGCTTTGCCGCAGGGGGGTTGAGTCCAGGCCTCCCCGGCGCGGAGAATCCGGCCAGTGAGTGCCCCGACCTCGCCCATCGATTCCCTGTTGTCCCCCACCTCGGTCGCCGTGGTCGGAGCGTCGCCCTCCTCCTACGTGGGCCGGGTGCTGTGCGAGAACCTCCGGGCTATCGGCTACTCGGGCCAGGTCTACCCCATCAACCCGAAGTACCGAGAGATCCTGGGCTGGACGTGCTACGGGTCACTCCGCGAGGTCCCGGACGGTCCGGAAGCGGTGGTGGCGGCCGTTTCGCTGGCGGGCGTGCCCGACGTCCTTCGGACCGCCGGGAGGCGCGGGACCCGCGCCGCCGTCGTCCCGGGGGGTGGATTCACCGAGACCGGGCCCGTGGCGTTGCGCCTCCACGAGGAGATCCGGGCGGTGGCCGACGAGTTCGGGATGGCGGTGGCCGGGCCGAACTGCATGGGCGTGATCGCTCCCCCGCGGCGCTCGGCCCTGTACATCGGGACGCTGGCAGAGAGCCTCCTGCCGGGCAGCGTGGCCCTCGTCTCTCAGAGCGGGTCGGTGTGCGAGGCGGCAGTGAACATGGGGCCGAGGATCGGGTTCTCCGCCATCGTGTCCTGCGGGACCGAGGCGGTCACCACCGTCGGTGACTATCTCCGGTACTTCGCGGCGGATTCCGGGACGGGAGCGGTGGCGCTGTTCCTGGAGGGATTTCGGGACCCGGACGGCTTCGTGGCGGGGGCTCGCGTGCTGCGAGAGGCCGGCAAGCCGCTGGCGGTCCTCCAGGCCGGGCGTTCGAAGCAGGCGGCCGCGGCCGTCACCGCCCACTCCGGGACACTGGCCGGAACCGACGAGGTGGTCAGGGGACTCCTGCATCAGCTCGGGGCCATCGGCGTCGACGATCTGGACGAGCTCTTCGAGGTAGCAGAGCTGCTCGGACACGGCCGCCTGCCGAGGGGCCGCCGAACGTTCGTCGTCACGGACTCGGGCGGAGAGGCCAACCTCATCGCCGACCACGCGTCGAAGGTGGGCCTGGAGCTCCCGCTCCCGTCGGATGCTCTGAAAGCCCGACTCCAGGCCCGGTGGCCCAACTTCTCCTACATCGGCAACCCCATCGACCCGTGGGGAGTCGACCCCGACTCCCGGGTCCTCTACGGGGAGATCCTTCGAGCCGCCGCCGGCGAAGACGTGGACGTGCTTGCCGTGGCGCTCGACAAGGTGACGCCGTGGGCCGGCAAGAACGAGACCGACCTGGGGGTGGCGGGGGCGGAGGCGTTGATCGAAGCAAGCCGAGGGTCGGGGAAGGTCCCCGTCTTCTTCACGGTGCACTCCACTGGGGCCGCAGCCGAAGAGGTGCGGGAGCCACTTCGAACGGCCCACGTTCCCCTCCTTCACGGCGTGCATCCCGCCCTGCTGGCCGTGCGGCGGGCGTGGTGGTGGCAGCAATGGCGCGGGCGCTCGCCCGCCCCACCGCGTACCGCACCGCGCGATGCTGAGATACCCACACCGGCGGAGGGCCCCGTTCTGTCCGAGCGAGCCAGCCGAGACGTGCTGGAGGCTTACGGGATCCCGCTCGTGCCATCGGAATCGGTGGCCTCGGCCGACGAAGCCGCCGCGGCGGCCGAGCGGATCGGGTTCCCGGTGGTGATGAAGGCCGACGCTCCCGGTGTGGCCCACAAGGCAGCCGCCGGGTTGGTGGCGGTGGGCGTGGCGTCGCCCCTCGCCGCCCGCGACGCGTTCGACCGGCTCCGTCGAGCCGCGACGGCAGGAGCAACGTGGCGGGGCGCCCTGGTACAGGCCACGGCCCGGGGCGTGGAACTGCTGTGCGGGATGCGGCGGGATCCGCTCTTCGGCCCGGTCGTGCTGGTCGGGTTGGGGGGCGCCCTCACCGAGGCCCTGGCCGACGTGGCGGTCCGCGTGTGCCCCATGTCACCGGAGGACCTCGAGGAGATGTTCGACGAGTGTTCCGTGGGCCGGTTGTTGGCTGCCGCCGATGCCCCGCTCGAACCGGTTCGCGCTGTGCTGCAGGCACTCTCGTGGCTTGCGGTGGAGCAGACCGAGATCGAGGAGGTCGACATCAATCCGCTGTTCGCCGGGCCCGACGGC